>JBJKSN010000039.1:0-23525 GCA_046703945.1 Nitrososphaerales archaeon
GCATGGGGGCCGAGCCCTTTGGTCTCGGACCCCCTTCGAGCACCACCGTGTCCCTGAAGCCGGGGGCCCTGTAGACCGCCTTCCGCCCGCCGAGACCGCCCCGCTTCGCCCTGAACTCCCTCTTCGCGCCCTCTCCGACCTCGACTATCTTCGCGCTCAGGTCTATCACCGGCGGGTAGGCCACGGCCGTCCCGACGCCGTAGCCGTCGACGATGGGGTTGAGCTTGGCGATGGCCTCCTCGTCCAGCCTCCCCGAGGCTATGATCTTCACGTCCTTCCCGCCGCGTATGTCCAGCTCCCAGCGGACCTCTTCGGCTATCTTCACGAAGTCCCCGCGCCTCGACGCCGGAGTGTCCAGCCTCACCCCCCATAGCCTCGGGCCGAGGACCTCGAACGCCTTGATGGACTCCGACTTCTCATCCCAGAACGTGTCTACCAGGGCGACCCGGGGGGTGCTCCTCGGCACGGTCTCGTCGAAGAGGCGCCAGGCCTTCTCCTGGCTCCCCAGTATCTGGACCAGGGCGTGCGGCATGGTCCCGGACGGCTCGATGCCCAGGAGCTTCGCCCCCAGGACGTTGGAGACGCCGTCGAACCCGGCGACATAGCAGGCCCGCTCGACCAGCGGGGCCAGGGCCGGGTGCACCCTCCTGGTGCCGAAGCTCAGGAGGAGCTTCGTGCCTGTCGCCAGCCTGAGCTTGGCCGCACGCGTCGATATGCTGGTGGACGATGAGAGGAGGCCCAGGAGGGACGTCTCGTACTCGGCGAAGTCAGAGTAGTTCCCTTCGATGGTGAGCAGCGGCTCGTAGATGGCGGTGTTCCTGTCCGCCACGAAGACCGAGCCCTCGTCGAAGGCCCAGACATCCACAGGGAGGCCCTCGAGCAGCTTGGCCGCCTCGTAGACCCCGGTGAGGACACCCCAGTTGTCGGCGTAGGGGACGTCGCGCGCGAACACCTCCATGACGACGTGGGCGTCTGCCTTGTTCCGCCTGAGGACCTGGGTTGTGTGCCGGAAATAGGCGTCCGTGGTCGCGGCTGTCCTGATCTCCTTCTCGGTGGCCAGCCAGAAGAGCCGGTCGTCCAGGTCGGCGCGTGGCATCGGGGCTCGGGACTGGGCCGTCCCGCAAAAGGGTTTCCCTGGGCGCTGGACGGCGGAGGTCGACTAACCCTTAAACGCGCAAAGCGTCAGGCCGGGAACCGGTGGGCCGGTAGTTCAGCGGTACGAACGTCCGCCTCGCACGCGGAAGAACCCCGAAAGGGCTCCAAGGTCGGGGGTTCAATTCCCCCCCGGTCCACCTTCTTCTGGCAGTCGGCCTCAAGCTCACTGACAGGCATGGCCCGGCAGCGGCTGCCGGGAGTGAGGCCTCGCAAGGCTCTGCTACCACCAGGGGTGCCTAAATGGCGAGCGGACCCATGCTATGGGACGAACCTGCGGCTAGGCCTTGCGGAGGTGCCGGAGGCCCTGGACGATGTCTCTAGGCCGGAGTCGCGCCCGGACGGACGGAGAGGGGGACGAAGGGCTCTGTCTCGGGGAGGCCGAGCTGCTTGCCCAGATCTGACCTCAACCCCTTGTATCTGTTTCTGACCGTGACCTCGGTGACCCCTGACGCTTCTGCGATCTCCTTCTGGGTCTTAATCTCTCCCTCGATGACTCCTGCGAGATAGAGGGCCGCGGCCGCCAGGCCCATGGGGGACTTGCCCGCAGAGATTTCCCTCTCTTCGGTGATCCTCACTATCTCGATGGCCTTGCGCGCCACCTTTTCGGAGAGGCCAACCTTGGAAGCTATCCTGTTGACGTTTCTCGCGGCGTCGGCCACCGGCATCGTCAGGTCCATCTCCCTGAGGAGTATGCGGTAGTCTCTCGCCACGGCCTTCTTCTGCAGGTTGTTGGCCGCTGCGATGTCCTTGAGCGTCCTCGGAGTCTCGGTGTCCCTCATGGCCGCATAGAGCGCGGCGGCGGAGATTCCTATAATGGAGCGTCCGCGGAGGAGGCCCCTCTCGAGGGCCTTCCTGTAGATGTAGGCAGCGCGCTCCCTCACAGCCTGGGAGGTGCCGAGCTTGTCAGCCATCTTCTCGAGCTCGCGGAGGGCGATGCTGAGGTTCTTCTCCTGGGCCCCGAAGGCCGGAGAGCGGTTGTCCCACCTCCTCAGCCTGTCGATGGTGGTCCGCATGGGGGAGGCGAAAGCCCTGCCCGAGGCGTCCCTGTTCGTGTTGCCTATCATGGTGGATAGGCCCATGTCCCTGTACGTGATGGACGTGGGGGCGCCTGCCCGGGCCCTGTCCTGGCCCTTCTCATCGCCGAAAGAGCGCCACTCTGGGCCCTGGTCGATGGACTTCTCGGTGATCACGAAGCCGCAGTTGCCGCAGGTGAGCTCGCCGGTGTTTGCGTCCTCAACAAGTGTCCTCTTGCCGCAGTTCGGGCATCTGTCGGAAACTTGAAGCGCCGATGTTCTAGAATATCTCATTGTATCACTATACAACCAAACGATGGTATCCCTATATAAGCATAGTAGTAATCCCGTAGTTAGTTACCACTCTTGAGTTTACCAATGGAACATGATTCCGTGGGCCTCAGGCCGTCGGGCTCAGCGGCCCCCTGATGGGCCCGGGTAGACGTATTACCAGCCTCGACCATGGACGAATGTATGGCTGAAAGGGAAGAGGGCCTGGCGTCGATCATGGGGTTGCTCGCGCTGATCCCCGCGGGCAAGGTGACGGTCAGTGTGGGGAGCCGGCCGCTGGCGACTCTGGACGCCGACAGGAAGATGCTCGACCTGGAAGTCGGCGGCATGGAAGAGTCGGGGGTGCGCCTTTCGGACCTCATCAAGATACGGACTGGAGCAGGGGCAGCCTTGCAGGAGTCGATGCGGGTGAGCGGCACTCTTTCTCGGCTGGGCTGGAAGCTGAACCTCTACGCTGACGGCGACAGGGTCCTAAGCATGGGGAGCGGTGTGTCTAGGCTTACGGGCCATATCTCCGTGAGTCCCCGGCGGCTGAGGAAACTGCTGAAGAGCCTGGGCTGAACTCTACTTTGACATCATGGCCACGTTCTTCGAGGCCGACGCCTTCTTCTCGTCTTCGGTGATGTCTCTGATGTGGGCTGTGAGGGTGATGATGCCGTTGCACTCGACGCTCATGCCGAGGGTGGGGAACTTCATGCTCATCCCCTGGAGGTTGATGTCCAACTGGGAGTGTTTGTCCGACAGCGCACCCAGGATACCTTCCATGATGTTCATTGCCTCTTCCGCGCCCTTAGACTGTACCATGAGAGAGCAGGGAGCCGCCAAGGTATTTACGGGTTAATGAGCGTCGGTTCCAGGCGGGAGACAGGCGGGTTACCTGAAGAACCTCGTCTTCACCGGTTCCTTCTCCTCATACTCGTTCAGTGCGTAGTATGCGATGATCAGGGCCAGCACCATGACCACCCCGAACACCAGCGCCTCCCGTGGCATTCCAGCCATGAAAGCCAGTATCGCCACCATCCCGGCCACAGGCAGGAAAGGGTAGAGGGGGACCTTGAACGAGCTCTGCTTCTTTATGCGCCGGAAGTGCACCAGGGAGAAGGACGCCATCAGATAGGAGAACAGGAGGCCGAAGTTGCTTATGGCCGCTATGACGAAGATGTTCCCCGAGAACAGCATTACGATCCCTATCACCGCGGAGATCAACACGCCGTTCCGCGCCACGTCTCTCTTTTCGTCGTAGGACCGCATCGCCTTGGGGAGCAGGCCGTCAAGGCTGATCTGGCGCAGGATGCGCGAGGAGCTGAGGAGGAGCGCCAGAGAGGCGGAAGTGGTAGCCACCAGCGCGCCTATGTCTACCATCGTCAGAAAATATCCAGGAGCGTGGGCGGCCGAAAGGGCGAAGGCGAGAGGGTCGGCGTTGATGACGAAGCTCGCGGCCGGGACGAGGGCGAGCAGAGAGACGGCGATGAGTATGTAGAAGACCATGCTCAGGGCCACTGAAGAGAAGACGGCCCTGGCGGCGGCCGAGGCGCCCCCTTTGATGTCCTGGACGAAGGTGCTGATGGTCTGGAACCCAGAGTAGGCGAAAAAGACGGCTACGCTGGCGCTGAAGATCCCCGCGACTCCCTCCTTGGAAGGCGAGAGGGACAGGAAGTCCGTGGCGCTCCCGCTGCGGCTGACCGTGAGGAATGCGAAACCCACCACGGCCAGCAGGATGGCCACCTTCACGATTACCAGGACGAAGTCCGCCCGTGCGGCCTTCCTCACTCCGAGCATGTTGACCGCGGCCAGGACAGCTATCAGCGTGATGGCGAAGTAGACGGCGTGTGTGGCAGCCGACAGGTTCAGGACGTTCGAGAGATACGACCCGAACCCCAGGGCGACCACTGACACAGACGATGCGAAGCTGAAATACAGGAAGATTCCCGTGATGAATCCGAGTTCGCTTCCGAACGCCTCGTACACGTAGGAGTAGGTGGCCCCGTTGAGGGTAGGCATGATTGAACATAGTTCCCCAATCTCCAGGGCGACGATGATCGCGACCAGCCCAACGAGTATGAAGGAGAAGAGCGCCCACCCGCCGGCCAGGGCTATGGCTGTGCCGCTCAGGGTGAATATCCCCGCGCCTATGATGGCGCCGAGGCCCACGGCCGTGGCCACCGCCATGCTGATGCTCTTGCCGTCTTCCTGCATGTCCGCCGGCCGTGGCCAGGAGGAGGGCTGATTTAGACAGGGCGGAGGCCGACCAGCTCTTCCCTCTCCGGAGAGGAACGGCCGCGGGGCGGCACGACGTAGAGGGAGATCTCGTCATCGGGGTCCCTCGAAGCGGGTACCCAGTCTTCGAACGTCCAGACGTAGGAGACGACCCTGGCCCCAGGCCTGAGCTCCGAGAGCAGCTTCGCCTTCAACCTCCGGTTGGCCCCCTGCGACAGGAAGAGCGTGACCACCGTCGCCTCCCTCAAGTCCACGTGGAAGAAGTTCCCCCAGACCACCCGTGCCCGGCCCCTGAGGTCGTTGATGCCCACCGCGAACCTGGACAGGAGCACCCGAATCGGGTCGACTTCGATGCCTACAGCCCTGGCGTTGTAGGTCTTCGCCGCCTCCACGATTATCCGCCCGTCTCCTGAGCCGAGGTCATACACCACGTCGGATGGCCCCGCGCCGCACATCTCGAGCATCTTCCTCACTTTTCGCCTCGACGTGGGTTGCCATCCCGCGCCGATGAAGGCGGACCACAGCAGGAACACCCCCAGAGCCAGCACCGACGCGATTAGAGCCCATCCAAGGATGGCAGCCAAGCCGGTCCTGAGAGGGGCCCTCCAGAGATAATATTGTTTCCCGCGCGGTCACCTTGTGGCGCCGTGCGAGCCCAGCATGCCCGCCGCGCGGTCGCTCAGCTGTTTGATGCCTTTCTTAGGAGCTGGGTACCGCAGACGGGGCAGGCGGTGAGCTTCGGGTTCGCATAGGTCTTGCCGCACCCCCTGCAATACATCTTCCAGCTGATGTTCTTCCACTCTCCCCCTTTCAGGGAAGTCGGTGCCAGAGGGATAGAAAGGACCTCCGCTACGTTGCGGACCGCGAAGTCGTCGGAGACGAGGTTCACTCCGCCGCCTCCGTTCTTCAGGTCGAGCCCCAGGGCGAGGAGAGAGAGGTCAGTCTGTGACAGTGCCCTGATGTCCCCGGTCTTCACCGCAGTGGCTTTCACCACGTTGAGCGACTCCCTGGAGGGCTCGGTGACCTGAACCCTGGTGTGGATCAGCGACGAGCCGACGCTGTGGTGTTTCACCTCCTCCAGCACCATGTAGGTCGTGTAGTACCGCCCGCTTCCCTGGTATGGTATCCCAGCGTAGAAGGCCGTTGAGTCTAGGACGTATGCCGGGTCAGACAATGGAGGGTGCCTTCAAAGAGCATATCTTACCTTAGGGCTGCAGGCTCATCCGTCTTGAACGTCGTCAATCGCTCGTGCGATTGGTCCGCCGGGTGAGACATTTATTTAGCTTCCCTCGCGAGGCACTTCCGTTTATCCTTGAGCAGACCTGCAGAGCTTGGCAGTGTAAAAGAAGGGAGCTACATCATAATCGACGACGAGCCGTGCAAGGTGGTGAGCCGCGAGCACTTCAAGCCTGGGAAGCACGGGAGCGCCAAGGTGAGGCTGGTCGCCATCTCGCTGTTCACAGGCGCGAAGAAGAGCTACGTCTCCCCGGCGGAGTCGAGGGTCGACATACCGATGATCGACAAGAGGTCAGGCCAGGTGACGACCATGATGGACAACACGGTTCAGATCATGGACCTCCAGACGTTCGAGGTCCTCGAGACAGCCAAGCCCGGCGCCGAGGAGCTTGCGGAACTCAACGGCACCCTCGCCCCAGGCGTCGAAGTCGAATACTGGTCGATGCTGGGTCGGAACAGGATAATGCGGATCAAAGGCGGAAGCTAGCTCCCGCTCCGAAACCCATTGAACGCGCGTTCAAATCTGTAGATTTAACCTTGGACAGCCAGTTTTAGGTGGCAATGAAAAATTCCACCAAGATAATCCCTCTCACAGCGCTTGCGGTGCTCCTCATTTCTCTGGCACCGGTGGTCAGCGCCTCCACCCTTACCGTATCTCTGAACCCGCAGACGCAGGTTGCAAAGGTCAACAGCGTCAGCACCACCAAGATCGTCTTCACATACCCTGCTGGCTCCGTGGTTGCAAGTTATCTCGAAAACGTGAATTCCTCAAACAGCCTCAGCTCGTCGTTCACCGGCGGAACAGGGGTCCAGGAGCTCCAGGGGAGCTTCGACAGCGAAGACAGCTACGTCTCCGTCCACAACATGACTGTGGCGTTCGGCTACTCTGCGAAAGGCAACGCAACAGCCCTTGTCATCAGCAAGACCACCAATGTGACGTCCTGGGTCACCGGAGTCTTCAAAGTGGTCAATGGGACGGTGCACGCTGACCTAGGCTGGCGGGCGTTCGTGGTCCAAGGCCCCATGAACCTCGACATGCACGAACACATGGTCGACATCAACATGGTTGGGTCGACCGTCCAGGACTCGCTGGGCACCAACGAGCTAGCCCTCGGATTCATCCTGAACGCCTTCGGCGGAAGCGGCGTCTGGAACAGCCCAACGCTGAACTTCACGGCCCTGAACTCCCCGCTCAGCACCTGGACGAAGAACTACAATGCCGGCACCAACACGACCACCTTCACCAAGACCATCGCCGGAGAGTCGACCTTCTCGGCATCTTTCAACGAAAACGGTCAGCACTATACACTGTCTGAAGTCTCCGACCCCACCGGCGTGGTGGCGGTCGAAGGCTACGCCAACGCCCAGGGCAACTCTTTGGTCATCGCTCCTGCTCCCGGTTCTTCGGCAGGCGCCCTGGCCGCGGGCGCATCGTTGGTCGTCGTCGCGGCCGCTGCGGCCGGCTACCTGTACTTCAGGTCGAGAAAGCCCAAACCTTCGGCGAGCACCAGCCAAGTCTAGGCAGAGGGCCCCAACCGGCTCTCTGTTCCTCCTTTTTTCTTAAGATCGAACTAGGACCCGCGCGTACGGTGTGAAGCGTTCGCCTAGCCGAATCGGACAGCCTCCGGAGCAACCGGAAGGGCTGAGGCCGCCTGGGGCTTGCGGAGCGTCCATACTACCTTAGATAGTAGCTCACAAGGGCAGGCCCGGCAACTATGCGAGCGTCGAGAGCGATGGTGCTGGCCATACTTGCAGGAGCCGTCGTCTTCGGGCTGATAATCGGATACCTAGCCTATACCAACGCACTTTTCCCGCCAAAGCAAGAGTCTTTCGGGAACTACGCCACCGTTGTTTCTACTTCTTTCAACGGGACGGAGCTTGCGTTCAACGTCCGCTGGAACAACGCGAGCGCCCTTCCTCTCAAGGTACAGGTCACCTCCACCGACTCCATCCAGGCGGACTCTCCGGTGTGCATGGCGGGGCTGTCTTCGGTGACGGACGGACAGGTGATCTTCCTGCCTTTTGCCGTGAGCCCTCCATCAGAGACCCTGAACAACGTCATCCTGTCCATCGCAGCCAAGGACCTGGCTACCGGGAACCAGTTCACGATCATGTACAATCTGAGCAGCATAACTGCTGGATCTTCGACCATCACCCCCCTCGGTCCAATCTGCGAGCTCCCACCCGGAACGAACGGTTGAGCAGGCCTGCTCTCCAGGTCAGACGGACAGCGCCGGCCCAAGATTTAACTGTGGGTGGGCGAAAGTTCGTTCTGACGCCCCGACCGACGTGTCTAAAATGCTGCAGCCCACAGACGGCCTGAGACCACCCGTTCGATTACCATTGCCGCGATGTGAAACATCCAGATGTAGGACAGAGGTCCTGCGGGTACACCCCGCGAGAACGCCCCAGCGTAGGCTGACCTGCGATTGGGGGGCGCCAGCCAGCAATCGGCCCAGGCCGAAATGCCGGGGGGCCGCCTGAGTGCCGGTCCCCACAGAGCTCCTCTGGGGAGCGGCTGTTTCCATGGCCGCGGTGACCGCGTGGCTGGTGAAGAGGGCATCAAGGGCGGTGACGCTCTACGACGGGTCGGTCATGCTGTTCCTTCTCGCGATGATGGTCTCCATGTTTGTGAGCGCCGTGTTCTACATCTACGCACCAAACATCACGACGCTGTTCGTCCTCTTCGCAGCGAACATGATCTCGATGAGCATACTCCTGATTCCCATCGTCGCCTCTCTCATGTACGGGGGGAAGAAGCTGGAAGAGTTCGGCGCCGGAGGCTTTACTCTCCTAGGCGTCTTTCAGGTGGCGGCCGTAGCCCTGGTGGTGTCAGCAGAAGTCTTCATGGGATGGGCATTCGCCCTGGCATCAGGCGGCATACTCCCGAGCGGAGGCGGAGCTGGGATCTATTCAGACCTGGTCGGGTCCATCAGCTCCTATTGGTTCGTTTTCACCATGGCCGGAGAGATGGCCATCACAGTGTACCTCCTGAGAGACAGGCTCCAGAAGGCGGTCTGGACGGTCGTGGGGGCCCAGGTGCTCATCATGCTGTTCTCGCCCACCGCCATCAGCTCCTCTGAGTGGGCGCGGTATTCGACCTATCTGGGAAGCGCAGTCATGATAGTGCTGTTCATCTATGTCTTTGAGTTCCTATTCAAGAACCGCAGCCTGGACCGGAGGACGTCGGACTACATCGTCCTGATAATGCTGGCATATGGCATGATGATGGCCGGGATATTCGTCTGGCTCCTGTTCGGAACCGAGGTAGTCTTCGCGCTGTCCTTGCTGGTCGAAATGGTCGTGTACTTCTCCGCGGTCATTCGCAGCAGGGAGCCTGGCTCGGCCGAGCTCGAGAGCTGGCAGTCGAAGCCTCTCTGGCTGTTCGGCGTCCTCAGCTTCCTCTTCGTGGCAGAGTTCTTCATGGGGGCCGCCATCGACGTGTACGCCTACGGACCAGCGTATTTCACCAACCTCCCCCTGGCTCCCATAGCAGGGTCCATCCCAGCGGTCGTCGCCGCGGCAGGCTATGATTTCATCAGGTACTTCTCGGCGGTCACCGCGTCTGCCTGGTATCTCATCATGATGGGCATAGAGATGGGCGCGCTGGTGCTCTTCAAGATCAGGTATGCACGCGAGCTGGAGACCAAGGTCAGGCTCGGCATGGTGATAGCGGCATACGCGGTCTATGCGGTCTTCCTTCCGTACTTCGTTTTCCCCAGCACCGTTCAGTACATCCCATGGATAGGGTGGAGCATGGGGATCGGTACTGCCGGAGCCCTCGCTCCTGCGGTCGCCCTCGCGCTGCTGGGGACCTATTTCGTGAGCGGGCTCCTGTCTTTCTTCTTCGGGAGCAGGAACGTCTGCTCGGTCTTCTGCACTGCCGCACTGATGTACCAGGGGACCGCCATAGACAGCATGAGCTCGTTCAACCGGACGTCGAAGCTGGGGCGCAAGTTCCTCACCAGCAGGCTCTCGGGTACCTACAGGTGGGTGGTGTCGCTGGTGTGGCTCACCCTGAAAGCAGCCGCCGCGCTCTCGTATCTGAACTCCATTGGAGTGGTAGACGTCACGGTGTTCGGGACCGACACGAGCTTCTTCATCTATAGCTTCTACTTCAGCTTCCTTTGGTACATCGTCTGGATACTGATCCCTTTCATGGGAACCTATGCCTGCGCGACGACAGGGCTGTGCGGCTGGGGCTCGTTCAACCACCTGATTTCCAGGTTCGGCCTGTTCAGGCTGAAAGTCAAGGACAGCGATACCTGCGTGACCTGCGCCACCAAGGACTGCGCGAAGGTGTGCCCGGTGGGGATAACAGACCAGCCTGGATCGTTCATCGGGACCGGGGAACTCAAGGCCATGAAGTGCATAGGGGTCGGTGACTGCGTCACAGCTTGTCCGTATCAGAACATATACTTCTATGACATCCGAGCGTGGCTCAGAGGGAGGCTCCGCAAACCCAAACCCCCCGCTCCGCAGGGAGCTCCTCTTCCGGTGGTCCGGTCGGGTCGCTTCCTTGACTCTGGGCGGCACGTGAAGGGAGAGTAGCGCCAGACAAAGGGCTGCGGCGGGGCTGCGAAGGCGTTACCCCTGCGCGGCTGCGATGGACTTGCCTGAGGTTCCTGCCGGCCGTTAGTATACAGGGCCTATGTACTCGACGACCATGGAGATTATCAGCACGGCGATGAAGATGACCCCCACGAGTGCTATGGCACGCACCGGCGACGGCTCGTCCTTGAGCCCCATGTAGTAGCCGCCCATCACCAAGGCTTCGCTGACGGCTATGATGCCAATCACTGTGTAGTAGGTGGTGCTCACGACCATGTACCCTGACAGGTACACCTCGAAGACCGTCGCCAGGAGGAGGTATACGAGGACGGCGATGGTGCCTGAATCTCTCATTCCATTACACCAAGTAGAACAGCGGGAAGAGGAAGACCCAGACGATGTCGACGAAGTCCCAATACAGGGCGAAGTTGGCGATGGAGCTGCTCCCCTCAGGGCCTGGTTTTCTGACTGCCCTGACCATAAGATAGACCATCATGACGAGACCCGCCGTCACGTGAGAGGCGTGGACCCCCGTCAGGACGAAGTACAACCCGTTCGGCAGCGAGGTGTTGAACCAGATCCCTCTGAGGTAGAGCCCATACCACTCGCTCGCCTCCATCAGGAGGAACCCGAGGCCGAGGGCGAAAGTGCCTCCCAGCCAAGCCAGGTAGTGGCGGTGCTCGCCGGCCTTCTGCGACATTACCGCACGGACCATGGTGAAGCTGCTGGCCAGCAGGAACACCGTGGATATGGCGCCCGTGGTCACATCGTGGACGTTGCCTATCGCCGGCCAGACAACTCCGGCTATGGCGGAGTTCTCACGGATGAAGAGCGTGCTTCCGATGAGCGAGCCGAAGAGCAAGATGTCCGAGGCGATGAATATCCACATCCCCAGCTTGATCCTGCCCACCCCGGCGAACGGGAACTTGTCCCCGAACGTCTCTCCCAGCGAGAATTTGTCCCCCATGTTGTCTTTGGCCCAACGAAGTATGGAAAAGACTAGAAACAGAAGGCCGAGCACTATCACCGCCTTCCCGACGAGGTAAGGAGATGTCGCGACGCCTACGAGTGTGACCGCCATGCCGATGCTGACTTCTAGAGGCCTGTGGCTGGTGTGCTTTGCCTCAGTCTCGACCGCCTCGGAAGACGCGTACGACCCGCCAACTGCAGTCCCTGTCGACCTCAGAAGTCCGTTCCCTCCCCACTCAGGCGAGAGGCTTTGCCAGGGGTTCGGTATAGATGGCAGCCCGCCATAGTGGGTGTAGAGGAGGTTGGCGATGAAGATCAGCTGCGCGCCGCCGAAGATGATGGCGCCGACGCTCGAAATGTAGTTGAGCGTGCCCCACCCGGTGGATGCGGAGTAGGTCACAATCCTCCTTGGCATGTCGATCAGGAGGAACATGGGAGCGTAGGTGATGTTGAACCCGATGAACGAGATGGCGAAGTGCAGGAGCCCCAGCTTTTCGCTGTACATCTTGCCAGTGATCTTCGGGAGCCAATAGTACACCCCGGCCACCAGGCCGAATATGGTCGCGCCCACCATGACGTAGTGGAAGTGCGCCACCACGAAGTAGGACCCCCTGAAGACTACGTCGAGGACGAAGGACGAGAGGAACACCCCTGTTATCCCGCCGATGATGAAAAGGACGATCGCGCCGTACGCCCATAGCATTGGCGTGTTGAGCTTGACGCCGCCCAGGGTGGTGAGTATGAACGAGATAACGATGAGGTCGAATGGTATCGATATGATGATCGTTGTGACGCTGAAGGTCGCCAGCTCGGCCAGGTTCACTCCTGTGATGAACATGTGGTGCTGCCAGACCAGCATGCTGAGAGGGATGACCATGAGTCCCGTCGCGATGAGGATCAGCCTCCTCCCTTCGAGCCCTCTCCCTGCGAAGACAGGTAGTATCTCAGCGATTGCGCCGAAGGCCGGGAGCAGGACGATGTACACTTCGGGGTGACCGAAGAACCAGAACAGGTTGGTCCAGAGTATTGCGCCACCCGCCACTGACACGAATATGACCGTCCCGAGGAGCCTGTCCGACATAAGCATCACCAGCGCAGCCAGGAGGGGCGGGAAGGCGAGGAGCATCAGAATCAAGGTGAACGCCGCGAACCAGGTGAACATAGGTATCTTGGAGATGGTCACATCAGGTGCCCGTTCGTGGGCGATGGTCACGAGGAAGTTTATGCTCCCGATTGTTATCGATGCGGCCAGCATCGCCAGGCCCAGGAAGACCAGCGAGATGCCCACTCCCGGAGAATACACAGAAGTGTTCAACGGCTGATACACGGTCCACCCACCATTGGGCCCGCCCCCTGGGAGGAAGAGCCCTCCCACCGCGAGGACGCCGCTGAAGAGATACAGCCAATAGCTCAGGGCGTTGAGCCTCGGGAAGGCCAAGTCAGGAGCGCCAATTTGCAGGGGGACGAAGTAGTTCATCAGGGAAATCCCCAGCGGCGAAAGGAACCAGAGGATCATGATCAGCCCGTGCATGGTAAGGAACTCGTTGTACAGAGCGGCAGAGAGCACCGTGTTGCTGGGGACGGACAGCTGGACGCGCATCAACTCAGCCAGCATCGCCCCCACGGCACCGAAGAACAGCGATGTCACGAAGTAGAGTATACCGATTTCCTTGTGGTTAGTTGTGGTGGTCCATCGGTGCAGACTTTGCCGGAAGTCGAAGGCCACCCGCTAACCTCCCTTTGTCTGAATCGACCCGTACCAGGTGTTGAAGGTCGACGCGTTGACGGCATAGAGCTCGGCAGTCATGAAGGCGTGCCCGACTCCGCAGAGCTCCTTGCACACGATTGAGTAGTTAGATGGGGTGGGGACTTCCAGCCAGAGCTGGTTGTATCTGCCAGGGATGGCGTCCTTGGCCACGTCAAGCTGTTGTATGGCGAAGGAGTGGAAGACGTCTTTGGAAGTGATGTTCAGGATTATCGTTTCACCTATGGGTACGGTGAGGTTGCCGACCTGCGCGTAGTTGTTCGGATAGATGAACGTCCAGAAGAACTGCTGTCCCACCACCTGGATTGTCATCGAGTTAGCCGGGTCCGAGGGAACGGTGACCAGGGAGGTGGCGCTGAAGGTGTCGAGCTCGACGGTGGTCAGTATGCTTATGGTGATCAGCGCGAGGATGACAGCACGGACCTTCTTCCTCCTTTCTGAAGACCTTCTCGGGCCCACCGCGGTCTTCACCTTCGGCTTCGTGAAGACACTGTAGGTCAGGACAGAAATCACTACGACCCCGACCAGAGTACCAAGGACTAAGTAGACATCGAACACCGAAGTCCAGATGGCCACAGTAGGCGGCGTGACCGTCACAAAAATCAGCCAAAGGTGTTAGGGAACCGCTCATAAGCTTTGCCTAAAATTTTGGGGAAAACCGGCGACTCAGGGCGTCGACGACAACAAACGTAGGATAGGTTTTTTTAATGACAATTAGGGAGTTTCCAGAGAATGGACGAGTCGGGGGATAAGAGGGAACATCCGCCCACCGATGCAAACCAGAATTTGGGGACGGGGAGGCGAGACTTCCTGAGGTTGGTGGTCACAGTGGGGACGATAGGGACCATAATAGGGGTCGCCGGACTCATGACAGAGTACCTGACCTACATCCCGCAGGCGAATGTGACCCTGGCGTGGCCAAAGTCAAAGGTTGCTAACATCAACGACCTCCAGGACCTGAAACCTGTCAACTTCTTCTATCCTCTGAGCAACGAGCCGAACATCCTCGTGAAGCTTGGGGTGAAGGCGGAGAACGGGGTTGGTCCAAGCGAGGACGTGGTCGCGTTCAGCCTCATTTGCCAGCATCTGGGCTGCATCTATGCGTTCGTCCCCGAGGGGTCGTCGCCCACGTGCAACTCGGCATACAAGATGCCGGTCGACGGCGGATACTGCTGCTGCCATGGGAGCCACTACGACTTCACCAAGGAAGGGGCGGTCATAGGAGGCCCGGCGCCTAGGCCTGTACCCATGGTGCAGCTGGAGTTTGACCAGGCCACGGGGGACATCTACGCGACCTCGATGGGGCCTCCGAGCATCTTCGGCCATAACACTGGCGCTACCGCACCAGCCCAGGTCTTGTCAGCAGACATGACCGGCGGCACGGTGATCACCAACACAGTCGCAGTTTCTTCTACTACATCTGGCAGCACCGGGACTGCTTCAGGGAGTTCGAGCGCGAGCTCTGGAGCCTAGAGCATGGCACCGAGCATACGCAAACTCGTGGGGAAGGCCGTAGGCCTGGTAAAAGAGACGAAACAGGCCCTCACCCCCGACAATCTGACCAAGTTTGTGGACAGCAGGTTCGGCTTCACCCACACCATGTTGAGGCCGGCTCCTTCATACAGCCTGAATCCCTTCTACTGGCTAGGGGCTCTGGCGATAATGGCATTTGGTCTCCAAGTGCTGACCGGGCTGCTCATGCTCCTATACTACATCCCCACTCCAGAGCAGGCCTACGCCAGTACCATACTCATAATGCAGACGGTCCCGTTCGGGGAACTCATCGAGACGGTGCACCTCTACGGTGCCTACGCCATGATCCTCCTGACGTTCCTTCATCTGATGCGCGGCTACTTCGCCAGCGCCCAGAAGAAGCCGAGAGAGCTCATGTGGGTCACAGGGATGGTCATGGGCATCGTCACGCTGATGATGGGGCTGACGGGGTATCTACTCCCGTGGACCGTAGTGTCGAAGTCGGCCACCGACGTCTCCATCAGCATGATCGGGCTGCTCCCTCCCCAGCTCGCCGGCATCGTGACCTTCCTGGCTGCGGGCAACACGGGGAACTCGGCTGAGCTCACCCGCTTCTTCGACCTCCATGTCCTGGTACTCCCCGCCGTGCTGATCCTTCTCTTCGCCGCCAAGCTGTACATGTTCGAGACCCATGGAGCCTCCGAGCCTCCCACTGGGCTGAAGGGGGAGGTCAAGTACCACGAGTGGTTCCCAGGAGTGCTCTCCTACCTCATGATGGTAGGCGCGGTCTTCCTTGGTCTCCTTCTGGCCGCTTCGGTCCTCTTCCCGCTTTCGCTTCCGCCCGAATACTCGGTCGCCGCGGCAGCAGCTTACACGGCTCGGCCGGACTGGAACTTCATCGCCCTGTATCAGCTCCTCAAGCTCGGGATGTTCGCCGGGGTCCATGAGCCTGACGCCATGGCGTTCGTCACCGTCGGCCTTGTGCTCGCCGTCATCCTCCCCTTCGTCGACAGGAACCACAGGAGGAACCCGCTGCAGAGGCCCGTCTACTCCACCCTCGGCCTCGTGTTCATCGTAGAGCTCGTCTGGCTCACGGTCTGGGGCTATCTCACCCCTGGCCAGGACATACCCATCCCGCAGTCGATAGCCGGGCTGGCGATCCCTGCGTTGATAACCATAGGCGCGGTCTGGGTCGTCTGGCGGATGAGGAGGTCAGCGCGGACACACACCCCTGTACCGCTGTCCACCGCCTCCCCAGAGTCCAGCGGCTCCCTGATGCGCGTGATGAGGACCCCCTTCAAGGTGCCCGCCCTGACAGGGAGCTTTGTCGTTCTTCTCCTCGTAGGGAGCATCGCCTTCGCCTCTTTCGTGAACACGTTCAGCGCGATTCAGGCCCAGGCAGGGATATTCCTCGTCAGTCTGGCGGCGCTGGTGGGCAGCTTCGCTTTCATGGCCCTCATAGTGAAGAGGCTGGTCAGGATCAGCGAGCGGTCGAGGCAGGCATGACGACCGTCCAGCGCGACATGCGCACCCTGGCTGCCATACCGCTCTCGGTGTATCTGGTGGCGGTGGGGGTTTCGCTGTGGTTCTTCAATCCCATATCGCAGCAGAACCAGTTCGCGGCGTTGTTTGCGTCCGAGCTGTTCACGATTGCGATGCTGTTCTATGTGTATCTGCACGAGGACTTCGACCGGCTGGCGGCGCTCTGGTTCGGCGCGTGGTGGTTCGCGATCTGCGTCATGCTGAGCCTGGCCTTCCTCTAGAGAAGACCGACCGGCACAGGACTGCGGATGCTCTATCGACGGTTTGGCTCTTCATCGAATGACTCAGACGGCTCTTCCCGAAAACCCCTTCATCTAGAGCAGCCTGAAAGAAGGCCCTCAGGATATAGGCTTTTGCGCATCATGGCGCCAGGCCACCTGGTCTCCCTGGGCCCGCGACCATGCGCTCTGGTCTCTTCCTCAACCCGGCGACTGTCCCCGACTCCTTGGCTTGGACGCGAGGACGGCGTCGGTTATCTCGAGATAGCCTGAGTCTCCCTTCCAGTGCTTGACCGCCGACTTCACCTCTACCCTCTTCGAGAACGGAGGGCCGTCCAGGACGAACGTCTCCCCCTCACCCCCCTCCAGGCCGACGTGGAACCGGTACTTCCTCCCCAGCGCCACCAACTCCCCTATGGCCCCTTCGTCTAGCTCCCTCCCCAGCCAGCCCTGGTCCAACCCCAGGGCGGACACGCTCACCATGATTGCTGAGAACCCCTCGCGTGCGAGTGTCCGCAGGTGTGCCTCCGGGTCGACGCCCCACAACGGCGAGAAACAGCCGAGACCGAGGCCCTGGCAGACCCTCTCCACCCTCGACTTCTGGTACACGCTCGCGAGGGCTCCGGTGTATATCCCTTCGACCCCGAACTTCGACTTCGCCTCTCCCAGCGCGGTCGCGAGGTCCGCCAGCTCCTCCTCCTTCACCCCCTCAGTCCTAGTCGTGAGCTGCGGCACCCCCATGGCCTCGGCCTGCAGGGCTGTCCACCGGAGGTTGGGGAAGTGGAACATGTACGACATATCCGACCGTGGGAAGAGTGTGACCAGGCAGGCCAGCTCGTCCTTCTTTGAGGCCAACCAGGCAGCGTAGGCAGAGTCCTTGCCGCCGCTGAACAGCGCCCCGACTCTCACGCCGGCCGCCTCACAGCTTGACCGCTTCGATCACGAGGTGCAGCGGCACCTCCTGGAGCCCAGCGCCGTCCAAGTCCCCCGGCTGTTTCTGTTCGGTCTCGATGAACTCCCTGGTTGGCTGAGGCTCTTCCAAGGCGGTGATTGCCATGCCCTTGGAGCGCAGGACCCGGGCGTACCAGTTCAGGGGCCTGTGGTAGCCGATCGTGTGGGATACTGCCCCGTCGCCGATGTTCCAACGAACCTTCTCGTGGAAGGGTTCTCTGTATCCTCTGACTTTTCTGTACACGGTCCGCGGATCCCTGAAGGATTTCTCAGCCCCCCACCCTGAATTCGACATGACCTCAAAGCAGGGATGGGGGATGCTGGCGACGAACCTTCCTCCTCTCTTCAGGACGCGGGCGGCCTCGCCGACAGCCTTCTCGGCGTCCGGCATATCCATCAGGCTCATGTTGGCGAAGACGACGTCGAATATGCCGCCGGAGACGCCCTTCAGGTTGCTGGCGTCGGAGCATAGATACTTCACCCCGACGGTCCCGTGCGCCCTGGCGTTCGCGACCATCCTGGGAGAGGCGTCCACCCCTGTCACGTCGGCGCCCTGGTGCGCGAGGCGGCGCGAGAGGTAACCGTTACCGCAGCCGAGGTCGAGGACCTTCTTCCTGCGGCAGTCGCCCAGGACCTTGAGGAGGGTTGGGTCGATGAGAGTCCGGTGCCACAGGTCACCGCCCTCGCCCTGCTTCCGGTCAAACCAGTCTGAGAGGTCGTCCCAGCCGTCGTAGCCGTCCAACTTGCGACGCATGGACCTGCCGGCTGCCCATTCCTCTAAAAAGAGTCTGAATCCTATTAAAGAACCGCAGAGGGCGGACTTCCAGCTCATGCTAGACTCGCTGCGCGAAGGGCTCCAAGCCGCTGTCCGGAAGCTTGTAGGCGCCAACCTGGTCGACGAGAAGTCGGTGAAGGAGTTCGTCAGGGACCTTCAGAGGGCGCTCATCCAGTCGGACGTCAACGTGCGGATGGCCCTGGAGGTGACCGAGAGGGTCCAGAAGAGGGCCCTCGAAGAGAAGCCTCCGGCCGGGGTGACGAAGAAAGACCAGATAGTGTCTGTCCTCTACGAAGAGCTCGCCAGACTCCTGGGCGGGGAGGGCGGGATGGCCTTGAGCAAGGAAAGGGCCAACGTCCTGGTGATGCTCGGGGTTCAGGGGTCGGGGAAGACCACTACGACCGCCAAGCTGGCGCGCCTGTACTCGAAGCGCGGGTTCAAGGTAGGCGTCGTGGCTGCAGACACGTTCAGGCCGGGGGCAGTCGCCCAGTTGAAGACCCTCGCCTCGGCTTCTGGGGTCGAAGTCTACAGCGATGAGAAGGAGAAGGACTCTGTGAAGATAGCGAAAGAGGGGAAGGCGCAGTTCGAAGGCTCGAAGAACCTGATAATCATAGACACAGCCGGGAGGCACAAGGAAGAGAAGGGGCTCCTCCAGGAGATGAAGGACGTGGTGGGAGGGGTCAAGCCCGACGCCACCATCCTGGTGATCGACGGGACCATAGGCCAGCAGTGCTACAACCAGGCACTCGCGTTCCACCAGGCCGCCCCTGTGGGGGGCATCGTGGTCACGAAGCTGGACGGCGCGGCCAAGGGTGGCGGCGCGCTGGCTGCGTCGGCGGCCACCGGCGCGAAGGTCTTCTTCATCGGGACGGGAGAGAGGATTGACGACCTGGAAGAGTTCGTCCCGACCAGGTTCGTGGGCAGGCTCCTCGGCATGGGCGACCTGAAGGCGCTCATGGACATGGTCAAGGAGTCCGAAGTGGTGGTGGACGAGAAGATGACCCAGAGGGTGATGTCTGGGAAGATGACGATGAACGACCTGCTGGTCCAATTCGAGCAGATGAAGAAGTTCGGTTCGCTCAAGAAGATCCTAGAGCACATCCCGGGGTTCTCGGGCCAGGTCGACGCCAAGGAGCTCGACAAGGCGGAGGACCGGGTGAAGGTCTACAGGTCCATAATCCAGTCCATGACCGGAGACGAGAAGAACAACCCTGAGACCATCAACGCATCCAGGCTCAGGCGCATCGCGAAGGGTTCAGGACGGAGCGACAAGGACGTCAGGGAGCTGCTCAGCAGATACAAGCAGATGAAGACTCTCGTCAAGACGAGCAAAGGGCGCGAGATGCGCCAGATGATGCGACGGATGGGTGAAGGGTAGGAATGCCTGGAACCGTCCTGGCGTACAGGCTGTGCCCCCGGTGCTCTGAGAGGCAGGGCCTGGGGACCCAGTCCTTCCAGGTGGTGCCTGGGAGGGAGTGTTTCGTTTGCAAGGGGACGTTGGATGAGATCCCAGATGTGGCCAAAGCAGCGACGCGAAGGCTCCGTCCATACGAGTTCAGGACCTTCGCCGTGGGCGTGACGCTGCCGGAGATGGTACAGGAGCGTGAGGACGAGCTGAGGTCTGTGCTCAAGCTGAAAGGGGGCGAGACGATCAAGGTCCAGGTAGCGAGGCTTGTCGCCGCGAAGGTCTCCGAGGCTACGAGGAAGAAGGTGGACAAGGCCAGGCCTGACATATCGATCCTCGCCGACTTCAGGGAAGGGGACGCCTTGGTCTCGTCAAAGCCGGTGTTCTACTACGCGAGATACACGAAGCCCGCTGGGGTCTCCCAGCGGAGGTCCCTCTGCGGCGCGTGCCGAGGGTCTGGATGCGCAGAGTGCGAAGGGACGGGATTCAAGGTCGTCCCCAGCGTGGAGGGGGCCCTGAGGAAGAAGATCGGGAGGCTGGCAGGGAGCGAGAAGATGGTGTTCACATGGCTCGGGAGCGAGGACGAGGACAGCAAGGTCTACCCTCCTGGGAGGCCTTTTGTGGTCGAGGTCAAGGGCCCTAGGAAGAGGAAACTCGTCGGCAAGTTCGGCGCACGTGTAGGAGGCGGCCTGGTGAAAGTGTCCTCCGGGAGGATGCTCCCTTCGAAGCCGGTGAAAATCCCTTCGTTCAGGTTCGAGACGCGGATCAAGGCGACCGCAGCTTCCAGGGTTCCACTGGAGGGCGTCTCTGAGCTGCATGCCAGGTTCCGCAAGGCCGCCGTCACCTTTGAGAGGCCCAGCAGCAGACCGGCGATCAAGACTGTGTACCGCGTCAGGGCCAGGGCCAGGGGGAAGGCCCTTGTGATAGACGCCGAGCTGGACGGGGGGCTCCCTGTGAAGCGGTTCGTGAGTGGAGAACTCGTCTCACCCTCGGTGTCGGAAGTCTTAAAAACTGAAGTCGGTTGCCGCAGTTTCGACATTCGTAGAGTCAGAGAGATAGGAGCATTCAGGTTTGCCGAAATCACACGGGATAAGGAGAAGAACTAGGTCGCTTCTGAGGTCTTCGACCAAGAAGGGCCTGAGCAGCCTACTCGTAGAGTATGCCCCCAATGACAAGGTCGTGATCAAGATTGACCCCACCCAGGTGAAGGGGATGCCTCACAGACGGTTCAACGGCCTGGTAGGGACGGTAACCGAGGTCGGAAGGCGGGCAGTTACAATAGATGTCATGGTAGGAGACAAAGTAAAGAAGCTCATCGCGAGAAAGGAGCACATCGTAAGGATGGGCGGAAGCTGATGTCAGAGAAACAAGAGAAGAGGCTGCTTTCGATTCCCGAGGCAAATCAGATTCTCTCGAAGATAGACATGGAGAAGGCGGACCAGATACAGAAGAGAACCCTGGACTACACCACCAAGTTCTCGAAGGCCGAGGCCGACTCTGCGAAGAAGCTGAGGAAGCAGCTGGAAGACGAGGCCGGCCTGAGCGAAGAAGAAGCCGTAGAGCTGGTGAACATATCGCCAAAGTCGGTGGAAGAGTTGAGGACGTTCACGTCAGGTTGGAGGAAGCTCCTTTCCACCGAGACCCTCGAGAGGATACTGAAGATACTGCACAAGTCCTAGCAGGACAGCGTTAAATAACAAGGCAGCTGCATAAGGCTACCAGGGGAGCACTGGAGGAAGGACCATGATGTTCATCGTTCTTTGTCGCGCCGTGGGGTCCCCCACCCACTAGGGCGCACGAAAAGGAGCGTGGAACCGGAAGTGATGCCTGCGGACAAGAAGTACGAAGAGTTCGCCTATGTGTTGGATTTCATGCCCAGGGGCAAGTCTACTGTCATAAAGGGGAGGGAGGGTCCAATGGTTGAGGCCATAGGAGAAGACAGGCTGACCCTGCTGGAGCTCCTGGCGCTGGAAGACCAAGACTTCGAGGCGGGAGAGAAAGTGAAGATTGGGAAAGAAGGAAGGGAGAAGATAGTCAGCGTCCTCGGAAAGCTCACCTATGAGGAACTCTCACCAGAGGCCAAGGCGTCCCTGCCGGTGGTGGTGGAAGGCCTGGTGAAGGAGAACGAAAAGAAATATGTCGCCTACTTCAATGACCTCCAGCCTCTCACGCCTAGGCTCCACGGGCTGGAGCTCATCCCGGGCATCGGCAAGACGTTCATGAAAGAGATAATCGAAACGAGGGAGAAGCAGCCGTTCACCACCTTCGACGACGTCCAGGCCAGGGTGGGTCTACGAGACCCCGCGAAGATGATAGCGAAAAGGATCATTGAGGAACTGGCCGGAGACTCCAGGATCAGCGTCTTCGTAAAGAAGTAGATGAAACGGCACAGGCTCGGTCAGCACTACCTCGTCGACGAGGGGGTGGCCCAGAGGATGGTCGAATACGCTGACATCGGCCGGAGCGAGCGGGTGCTTGAAATCGGCACCGGGCGGGGAGCGGTCACGAGGCTCCTAGCGGGAAAAGGGGCGTCTCTGTTGGCCTATGAGATAGACAGGCATAACCTCGATGAGACGGTGAAAGCTCTGGAGGGTTCGGAGGCGGACGTCCGCCTGGGCGATGCCTTCGCCGAAAGGCCGGAGTTTGATGTGCTGGTCGCCAGCCTACCCTACTCCGAGTCGTCCACCTTCGTCAGATGGCTCTGCACCAAGGACTTTTGCAGGGCCGTGGTGATGCTGCAAGGAGACTTCGTCAGGAAGCTGACCGCCCCTCCGGGGAGCAGGGACTACAGGGGGGTCTCTGCTCTGGCGCAGGTCGCACTCACAATCAAGGTCCTCGAACGCGTGGGGGGCGACGCGTTTTCGCCCCGGCCGAAGGTTGGTTCGGTGGTGGTCGCCATCACCCCGAGGCGCAAGCTCTCGGAAGGCGAGGCTTCCAGAATAGTACGGCTCTTCACCCTCAGAAGGAGACAGGTGGACTCTGCTCTGACGGAGCTGGGCATGAGGGGTCGCAGTTATGGTCAGAGGAGGGTGTTTTCGCTTGTGCCCGAGGAGGTCTTCGAGCTATGCAGGGAGTGACGGATTTATGCCCCGCGGGCGGGGCAGGAGTGTGCTACCCAGAGGCGTTTCGGTCACCATGGTCGAACCCCGGGGCCCGGTCAACGTAGGCCACGTGGCCAGACTCGCGCAGAACTTCGGCGTCAGGAAACTGTACCTGGTCAACCCCAAGGCAGACCTGTCTGTGGCTTCCGTCTACGCCTCGCACGCCTCCGAGGTCCTGGACAGGGCGGTGGTGACAACCTTCCAAAAGGTGAGGGAGGAGAACGAGCTGCTGGTGGCGACCACAGCCGTCAGGGCCTCGAAGAAGTCCAACGTCATACGCAGGATGACGAGTCCAGACCGGCTGCACGACGTCCTTTCGTCCGCCTCCACTTCTTCACTGGTCTTCGGAAGGGACACGACGGGCCTGACCAATGAAGAGATCGGCATGTGCGACGTTACCACCACGGTCGACACCGGTCAGCAGTACAGGTCGCTCAACATCGGCCATGCCGCAGCCATAACGCTCTATCTTGCTTCTCGCGGACCCATGAAGAGACACCTCCCCCAGGGCCGAAGGGCGAGAGAGGTGTTCGCGAGGAGCCTTTCGGACCTCGCGGCGGTGTCAAAGATGCCGGGGCACAAAGCAGAGAGCATGACGGAGGTCGGAAAGCGGATAGCAGCGACATCCATGATGACCGATGCCCAGCTCAACGTCCTCTCCGGGGTGCTCAGGAAAGCCGCTACCACCATCGAGGCGTCTCAGGTCCGGGGCTCGAAGACATAGACCGCCCTCTTCACCCACCTGGTGCTTTCGAACGATAGCCTCACCGGATACTCGAAACCTACCGGCCCGGGCTGGTATGGCCGCAGGCCCAACCTCCTTCCGTCCAGCGTCAGAACGACTTCGTCCCCGTCCATTGTCT
>JBJKSN010000040.1:0-23611 GCA_046703945.1 Nitrososphaerales archaeon
GCCCCGCCAGCGCCGCCAGCGCCGCCAGCCCCGTCAGCCGGGCAGGCGGAAGGTGGCGATCCCCCCGGCCCGTAGCTCGAAGCCGCCGTCGAAGGGCTCGAGTGGTCGGCCCCTCAGGTCCACCAGCCAGCCGGAGCGGTTCCCGACGTCGACCCGGCGGGCCTCCCCGGCCGGGTTGAACACGCGGACCTCGAGCGCACCCGTCTCCCGCCGCACGCTGCTCACCTCGGCGCCCCCCACTTCGAGGCCCGAGCCCTCGGCCGGGCGCCACCCACCCCCGAAGCTGGTCACCGCCTCGAGCGGCAGCAGCACGTCGTCCGCCACGGCGAAGGGGTCGACGTCGCCCACCGCCACCGCGTAGCGCGCCTCGAGCCGTTCCCCGACGAGCTGGAGGCCCTCCACCGGGGTGAGCGGTCCGGCCGGAAAGGGCCGGTAGGCCATGCCGAGGCGGGAGAGCATGCCGGTCGAACGCAGCAGGGTGAGGGCGAGGGCGCGGGCCCGGGCACCGTCCTCGTCCACGTCGACCAGCTCGTACTCGACCACCCCGTCGTGCACGACGGTGAGGCCGCCGGCGGTGACGAACCGCCGGGCGGGGAAGGTGGGGAGGCCCCGCTCGTCCGGCCGCCCCTCGGCGGTCAGGCCGCGGTGCACCACGGCGAACGCGCACTCGGCCTCGGAGTGGTCGGCAGGGTGGGGGAGCGGGAGGTGGACGCGCAGCCGGTGGTCGCGGGAGGGGTTCACGAAGGACGTGGTCACTCGGACCGCCGGCTCGTCGGCGCGCACCTCGACGGTGGTGGTGACCTCCACCGCGTGGTCGCCCACCCGGGCCTGGGACCCGCCGTCGACGTGGTCCGGCCACCGGTACGTGGCGACCACCAGTGCCGTGGCCCGCACCGGTCCGCGTTCGCCCGGGAGGACGAGGACCGACTCGGGGGAGTCGACGAGCCGGTCCCCGCCCGGCGGGGAGTAGTTGTACGAGTCACCGAGGTCGCCCCCGTCGACCAGGCGGCCCATGCCGGCCACGCCGTCGACGGCGAAGGTCCCGTCGGAAGGATCGACCACCACCGTCACCAGCCCGTTGGCCAGCACCACGGCGCCGTCGGGCGTCCCCGGGGGGACGGCCACGGCCCCGGCCCCGGCCCCGTCCTCGCCGACCAGGACCGCCGCCACCGGATGGGACAGGGACGCGGGGACGAACGGCCGCCAGCCGAACCCGGCGACGTCGTCCACGCGGGCGGCGACCCTGCGGATGGGCGGCTGGTCGAGGCGGACGCGGACGGCGGCGTCGGGCCGGGCACCGAGCCGGCTGTAGAGGTCCTGGCGCGCCTCGGCGATGTTGGCCTCGGGCTGCTCCTCGGGGCCGATCGAGACCGTGAGGTCGATCCCCGTCTCGTCCTCCTCGATGCGGACGTCCTGGACCCAGGCGTCGTCGTCGATCCGGGCGCCCTGGATGAGCCCGAGCACGGTCTGGACGGTGCGTGCGTCGAGCGTCATCTCGCCGGGGAGGCCGAAACGCTCGGAGAGGACCTGCACGGCCGGGCCCGGCGGGACGTCGTCGCCGACCACCAGCTCCACCATGCCCGAACGGCGGCGCGCCGACGGATTGAGGACCACCGTCCCCGGCTCGGCCAGCGAGCGCGACAGCTCGCCCAGTGCCCGCTCGGCCACGCCGTCGGCGATCTGGCGGGCCTCCACGTAGCGGTGGAGGACGGCGTCGACCACTTCGTCCACCGAGCAGGCGCACACCGAGTCGTGGGCGGCATTGCGCACGACCCCCCGCCATGCCAGCTCGAGCAGCCGAGCCGGCCAGCGCTCCGCCGGCAGGAACAAGGCGGCCAGCGGTTCCGCCCGGCGTTCGAGGGCACGTTCGGTCGCCGCCGCCGCCCGCTTCACGTCGACCCGGTTGGAGGTGACCCCCA
Source organism: Nitrososphaerales archaeon (assembly GCA_046703945.1). Taxonomy (GTDB): domain Archaea; phylum Thermoproteota; class Nitrososphaeria; order Nitrososphaerales; family Gagatemarchaeaceae; genus UBA183. Next base: position 1,920 of record JBJKSN010000040.1, read on the forward strand.
TGAGCACGTTGGCCCGCGCGCCCGAACGGAGCTCGCCGGTCCAGCGCTCGAGGTCCCCGGTCGGCGCGGTGGCGAGGTACTCGGGGAGGGAGGTCACCTCCAGGTGGAAGTCGTCCTGGAGAGCGTTGGCCTCGGCGACCACGCGGCCCAGCCACGGTTGGGGCGGGAGGTGGTCGGACCCGTTCATCAGCAACAGGTCGCCCAGGAGGAAGGAGCCGATCTCCTGCTCGTGGTCGGCGATGCGCCGCACCAGCTCCTTGGCGTCGTCGGGGAGCAGCGAGCCGTTGCCGTAGCCCACCGGCAGGTACTCGGCCCGGACGGCGGAGCCGTCGGGGGCCTCCCACCAGAACCCGGTCTTGGTGATGGACGAGGGCACCCCCCGCCACACCACCGCGTGCTCGAGCCCGGCGAGGCGCAGCAGCTGGGGCATCTGGGCGACGTGGCCGAACATGTCGGGCAGGTAGCCGACCGGCATGGCGCCCCCGAAGGCGGCACCGCGGCGCATTCCCATCTGCAGGTCGCGCACGATGGTCTCGCCCGACACGAGGAATTCGTCCATCAGCGCGTACCACGGGCCCATGGTGAGCCGGCCGGTGGCCGCCAGGGCGCGCACCCGGTCCTCGGCTGTCGGCCGGACCTCGAGGTAGTCGTCGACCGCCGCCATCTGCCCGTCCAAGAGGAAGCGAGCGTACGACGGGTCGTTCTCGAGCAATGGCAGGAGCCGGTCCAGGGTGTCCACCAGCTTCATGCGGAACGTCTGGAACGGCTCGTACCACTCCCGGTCCCAGTGGGTGTGAGGGACGATGGCGACGCGGCGGGTCATGGGGCCAGGTTAGGGGTGGCCGCCGCCGCGGGTCCGGTCCGACCGCACCGTAACCTGGCCGGTCGGGCCACCACGGCGGTGGCACCGTCGACGCGCACCACGGGAGCCGGCAGGAATGCGGATCGCCTTCGGGACCGACGAGAGCACCCTCCTCACCGCCGACGTGGTGGCCCGCCTGCGGTCGGCCGGCCACGTCGTGGACGTGGTGGCCGACGGCATCGACTGGCCCGACGCCGGGAGGGCGGTGGGGGAGGCGGTGGCGTCCGGCCCCGCCCAGCGGGGCGTGGTGTGCTGCACCACCGGCACGGGGGTTGCGATGGCCGCCAACAAGGTCCCCGGGGTGCGTGCGGCACTGTGCACCGACGCCGCCACCGCCGCCGGCGCGCGGCGGTGGAACGACGCCAACGTGCTCGCCTTCGGCCTTCGCCTGTCGACCGGGGCGGTGGTCGGCGAGATGCTCGACGCCTTCTTGTCCACCGACCTCGATCCGGGCGAGGCGGCGCTGGTGGCCCGGGTGGAGCCCGGCGCCCGGAGCCCGGGGAGGGGAGGCGCGGCCGGACGGGCGAAGTAGGTTCGGCGCCCGTGGTGACCGTTCCCACCCTTGCGGCGGAGCGACGGCTGTGGCGGGAGGGCCACCGGTGGGTCGCCGGGCTCGACGAGGTCGGCCGCGGCGCGTGGGCCGGACCGGTCAGCGTCGGCGTGGCGGTCCTCCACACGGCGTGTCGCTCCCGGACGATCCCCGCGTTCTCCACGCAGACGAAGAGGTACCTAGTCCCGGCGCCATGACCGCCCACGGCGCTCATTCAGCGGACCTCCGGACCCGCACTGCCTGCGCCTGGGCCGTCGCTCCGAGGGGTCATCGCCTCGGTGGGCGCGCGAACGAAATACCGCCCGCGGAGCCAGTAGGAAACGTTGACGAGGCCTATCATCACGGGGACCTCTATCAGGGGCCCGATGACCGTGGCGAACGCCTCCTGCGAGGCGAGGCCGAACACCGAAACGGCTACCGCTATCGCTAGCTCGAAGTTGTTGCTGGCCGCTGTAAAGGCGAGGGTGGTGGTCCTCGGGTAGTCCAGCCTCTTGTACACGCCCAGGGCGAACGAGGCGAAGAACATGATGACGAAGTAGACCAGCAGCGGGACAGCGACCAGCAGGACGTCGAAGGGGATGGTGACGATGACCGAGCCCTTGAGCGAGAACATCACCAGTATGGTGAAGAGCAGGGCCAGGAGGGACGTCGGGGCCAGCTTGGGGAGCAGCCTCCTCTCGTACCACTCGCGCCCTTTGCGCTTCAGGAAGTAGAACCGGGTGGCGATCCCGCCGAGGAACGGTATGCCGAGATAGATTCCGACGGACTGGGCCACGGCCAGAAGCGAGATGTTCACCACCGTGGCCTGCCCGGCTATCCACCCGCTCGCGATGGTGATGTAGAAGTAGGCGAGGACGCTGTAGAAGAGCACCTGGAATACCGAGTTGAAGGCCACCAGGATGGCAGCCCACTCGCTGTCCCCCTCGGCGAGGCCGTTCCAGACTATCACCATGGCGATGCACCTGGCGATCCCGATCATGATCAGCCCGTTCCTGAGGTCAGGGTAACCCGAGAGGAACACCCACGCCAGCGCGAACATCAGGAGAGGCCCTATCACCCAGTTCAGCGCCAGCGAGGCGGAGAGCATCGTCTTTGAGCCCCTCTCGCTCACCATCTTCCCCAGGTCCTCGTATCTGACGCGGGCGAGAGGCGGATACATCATCCAGATCAGCCCCAGGGCTATGGGGATCGAGGTCGAGCCTATGCTGAGGGAGTCGAGCGCGCTGGAAAGCCCTGGGAAGAAGTAGCCTGCGCCTACGCCCGCGGCCATGGCGAGGAATATCCACAGGGTCAGGAACCTGTTGAGGAACGACAGGCGGCCCCTCGGCCTCGCGCTCGAGCCAGACACCCCCTAGACGAGGCGCCGGAGCAACTCCAGGGCCGGGGAGTCGGTCAGCTCGTAGAACGCCCACCTCCCTCTCTTGCTCCTCTTTACCAGGCTTGCCTGTTCCAACACCCCCAGGTGGTGCGACACGGTGGGCTGTGGCAGGCCGAGGGCCGACTCCAGCTCGCAGACGCACTTTTCCTTCTTTGACAGGAGCAGGAGGACCTTCATCCTGTTTGGCTCCCCGATGGCGCCGAAGAGCTTCTCCGCCTGGCGGAGCTTCGCGGCGAACTCCGGAGTGGCCAGCCTCTCCGCTTCGGCCCTGGCTTCGCTTATGTCAGAGGGCTGGCACATGTTTAGATGAATCAGTCTCTGGACGGAGGCGTCCTCCTCGTTCACCTTCTTCCTTCACACATCCATGTATATTAATCTATGATTACATTCGCTCTGAAGCGACGTGCGCGAAGCCGCCGCCTTCGGATGAGCATGGACGCCCTCAGAACGCCTGGAAGAGTACGAACCGGGCCCGTTCGACCAAGGAAGGGCGATTTCAGGCGATGCGTCCTGCCAGGCCGACCGACCCTGACCTGCCATAGGCGAAGCCTCTGTGACTACGCTTCGATCGACTGGCAGATCTCCCAGAGGTTCCCTTCCGGGTCTTCGATGGACGCGGCCTTCAGCTGGGAGGGAGCCCGACCTTCCGGCAGAAGTCTGCGAAGCGCGAGTCCTGGCGGAGTTCGGCCAGCGACGGGTCTGCCTTCAGGAAGAAGAGCCAAGAGTGGAGCCTGGCCTGCTCGTCCAGAGCGACGAACGCCTCGTCATAGTCCCTGAGGGCGGCTCTTATCCAGAACCTCGCGTTTGTGAGGACGGCGTCGGCCTTTTCGGCTGCCAGGATGCCATTCAACGCGGTTTCGGCTTCCCCGTCTCCCCTGCATGGCGTAGAGCACCCCTCGTTCGATCTTCAGGGCCGGCTCGTATGACCCGAGCCTCTCCCCTACGTCCAAGGCCTCGTGCGCCCTCGCGAAGTCTCCGGAGCGCTCGTAGCAGAAAGCGGTCGCGTGATACACCTGTGGGCTCGACGGGTACAGCTCCTTGAGCCTCGAGAGCAGGCTCAAGGCTTCGGCAGTCCGTCCGCCCAGGGTGAGCATCATCGTGTAGATTATGCCCATGCGCACCGAGAGCGGGTCCAGCGGGTCTGGATAGAACGACGCGAACAGGCTTACCGCCTCGCGCACCTTGAGCCTCGGCGGCAGCATGCTCTCCTGCAATTGGACCCCTACGAAGCGCCTGATCTTGTCCCGCTCCTTCTGGGGAGAGAAGCCGCACACGCTGATGGAACCGGCGTCCGGGACACGAATGCCGCACATGCACTCTAGTGTGGTGGTCTTGCCCGCGCCGTTGGGCCCTACGATCCCGAAGATCTCGTTCTCCATCACGGAGAAGGATATGTCGTCGACGGCGACGAACCTACCGTACCTCTTCGTGAGGTGTTGAACGGTGATTATCTGCCCGGAGTCCTGCGAGTCATCAGGTAGAGGAGGCGGATGAAGCAGCGACGACCTCTTGCTCACAATGCCATGGCGAGGCTTCGTTAGAAAAGGATTGGGAAGCAGCCGAAGGAGAGACGGGCGCAGGGACCTGGGATTCAGGACGCGATGGCACAGGACCCCAGGGGACTCAGCGAAGCCGAGGGTCCGACGGGGCCCGGACCGAAAACGGTTCCAGAAATGGTATCGCGGGTTCGTTCCTGCGTGAAATCGAACTTGACCTGATGAGCCTACAGCAGTCTTGAGAACTCGTCGTACACGTTCTTCCTGTGACCCACGAAAAGGACGATGACCCGATTTGATGCCTTGTCGATTTCGTAGATCATCCGGTAATCACCAGCACGCAACTTCCAGAATCTTGAGGGTTTCAATTGCTCCCCGATTTCCGGTGATTCTTCGAGTTCCTTCATGGACGCCGCAATCCGCTTCCCGGCAGAGCGTTGGAGTTTTCGGAGCGACCTGGCAGCCCTTGGGGCGAGAAGGACGGAGAACGTCAAAAGACGTCCTTCAGCGGAACTAGTGACTCGGGGTGCTTGCTCGCGTCGTCGCTCTCTCTAAGGAGCAGTTCGTAGAACTTGCGAGTGCGTTCCCTCTCAGTGTACAGAGTCACGATGGTCTTCACTGCCTCACTTCTGCTTGCGAAGCGCCCCTCCGCAATCCACCGGTCAATGTCTTCCACCAGTTCTTCTGGAATCCTGACCTGAACCTGCGTCGTGGCCATGGTGTAAACAGGACTGTCTACAGAGATATAAGCATTGTCCGCGGACCCGACGGGAATCGACCACTAAAGAGTTCGATTCCAACGTGGCTCCAATTCTCCCAAGTCGGCGATAGGGTCAGTCCGAGGGCCCGAAGGAACAGAGACCGAGACCTGTTCCGAAAGCGACATCTTAACAGAGAAACTCGCGCAAGGCACGGTTGAAAGCTCAGACTTTCGGTAGCCTAGCCTCGAGCTCGGTTACCCTCGCTTGCAGAGCTCCGAAGTCCTTGGCCAGGTCGAATCGCTTCTCAAGACCGTCGAACTTCGTGAGAGCCTCGTTCCTGAGCGAATCGATCTTCTCATCGAACCGCTTCGTATCAGAGTGTACTGCTTTGAACTCCCCCTCCATTTCACCCCTGATGGCTCGCAGCTCCCCCTCCATTGAACTCAGCCGCGGCAGAAGGAGCCTTTCTATCCAGCTCGGGACCCGGGAAGCCATCGTTACAACAATATGCTCGACGTCTATTTAACACCAGACCTTGCTGATTCTGCGGGCCCGACGGGACCTGCTCGGTATGCCGAGCCAGAAGTGGACCCGAACTTTCGGGCAACACTTTCATTGGAGTAGTTCCCTAGGGCGTAGCCAATAAGCATAGAACACATATAGTTGTCCGGGGCCTTTGAACCGAGTGTGAAGAGAGCAGTCGTCCGGGGGCGGAGGTTCACGGTGATATTGAGGAAGGAGGGAGTTGGTGGTTATTCGGTAAGGTGCATAGAGGTTCCTGCTGCAATCAGCCAAGGCGAAACCAGGACGGAGGCCATCAAGAACATCAAGGAAGCCATCGGGCTCTATTTGGAAGCGTTTCCAGGTGAAGTCGAGCTCATTGAAGAACTTGACAAGGTCGCCGGAAGGAAAGAACTGGTCGAGGTAACTGTCTAGCAAGAGGCTCCCGGTCGTCTCTTGGAGAGACGTCGTGAAGGCTCTTGGGAAGAAGGGTTTCAGGATCGTCAGACAGAGCGGCAGCCATTTGGCACTCTCCTCCCTGGATGGCAAGCGCAGGGTGATAGTCCCGAGGTACGACGAAATCAAGCCAGGCACGCTGCTGAGCATCATCGAGCAAGGCGGGCTCACGAAGGACGTGTTCACCGAGCTATTGGACTAGCCTCGGCGGGCCTGACCGGACTCACAGGGCATGCCCGGCCAAGAATGGAATCGAACTGCTGCGTGATCAGGGGTACTATGGTCCGGTTGAGACTCGGACACCCATATTCGTGCTCAGTTGCGTATGGAATGTCAGGACGTCAAACCGCCTTGTGATTTCCGACCGTTGACAGATGACTCGGGTAGGCCTGACTTGCCAGTACCCTGGGCCAAATGGCTCTGAGGCTTGTGTCTCCGTGTGGAGTAGAGCAGTCCGAGCAGGGAGAGAACCACGGTCACAACACCGGCTCCGATGAGCAGTCTTGGTGAATCGGGGCATGTCGATGGTTGCCCGACAAGTTGCACAGGACATGCATAAGAAACCGTGAATCCCCAATAGATGAGAGCAAAGCCGAAGATCAGACCGATAATGGACAAGACTAGAAGCGTTCTATTTGCCGAAGTCCGCCATGGCATGACCGATCCTTCCTTATAGAATACTCGAGTGGAAACGGCCCCCGGTCTGTTGATGTCGTTGCATGCGAAGCATTGTCGGTCGAGATTCGAATCCATATGGAGACACCTCAGTTTAGTCACCAGATGCGTCTGATGGGAATGAATTCAGCTTCATCTGCTCAACAAAGTTCAAATCGAGCTTTGCGGGCCCGACGGGAATCGTATCCCGGGGCATTCGATTCCCGGATTTGTCGTCCGATCCCGATACCAATGTACCAACAGTTTTAGCTGGATTCGATAAAAGCACCACTGCTCGACGGCATGCTGCCTGAGATAGGGTCTAGCTTGTTGCGAGAATCTTGGATTCTGGGAAAGACCTGAAAATCGTTGACTTTGCGGCTCACGCCTGATTTGTGCTCTTGTCCTTTAGAGTTCGTCCAGCTTCCTAGCGAACTCTTCTGGTGAGATTCGCATGTCCTCGGCTTTCTTTCTGAGAAGCCCTCTTCCGATTTCGTCGTTGCCGTGGCGGGGGACCACTGTCATCCTGCCGTCCGGATGCTTGAAAATCAGATGACTCCCGTGAACCCTCGCAAGCCTGAACCCGACCTCGTCCAGGACCTTCAGAACCTTGCGAACCTTCATCGGCCCTAGAGGCACGCCGTCTCCCTACGGGAACTTCATCCTGAACTGCTGAACCCCAACGAATTCGGGTCGGTTCCCGGGCTCCGATACCTCCAGATACCCCTCTATTGCCTCCCTGATTCTGCGGCCCAGTTGGTCCAAAGACTTCGATTGCGTGTGGCAGCCCGGAAGCTCTACGACAGAGGCAACGTAGAGGCCGTCCTCGTCACGCTCGACCACCACGTTGAATGTCCTTTCTGTCGCCTGGGATTTCATCGGGTTCCATGATGGAGCAGAGGTAGTTAAAGATAGGCACTAGAGTTACAGTCTTGGGGAGGTGGACCAGCCTGCAAATGACTTTGGGAACTACCGGCTGCGTTCGATACCAGCCTCGCCTACCCGCCTCATTTGTCATTGCAGGCATGGAAGTGAACCAAGTAGGCTTCCCTAGCCGAGCATGGGGTTCATCGCGCCCCTAAACTCCATGTCTTGTAGCCTTTGTATTCACGCCAAAGTGAGGGGTCGCCATGAGCTCGAATCGCTCTCCCACCCCTATCGCGATACTGCCAACCATTCACCGCTTCCATGAACGCCCTGATTTCAGACACTACAGCTACGACGTCTTGAGAGACATCGTGGTCGGTTTCAGACCTGATATCATCTGCGGCGAAGTGAGGCCGAAAGACTGGAAAGCGACGCAACACGGGAAGAAGGCCGGATACTGTGGCCCCTCTGAATATCGAAAGTGCCTACTCCCGTTGTGCTTCGAAGAAGGAATCAGGTTCGAGCCAGTCGATTTCTATCGGGACGCAGACGTTGGGATAGACAGGTCTGTGACACCCTCTCCTGAAGAGAAGCACCTTGCCGACAAAGAGATGTCCTTGCTGAGAGAATCTGACGCCAGCGCGATCGTTTCGCCCAGTCAGGCCCTCCTGCGTGTTATCAGAGCCAAACATGCCTTGGCGCGGAAGAAACGGCCCCAGATTGAATTGGCCACTTGGAACGACCGCAACGAAAGGATTTGCCAAAACGTTGTGCGAGTGGCTACCAGGAATCCATCAAAGCGGATATTGGTCACGATTGGTCTAGAGCATGTCCCGTTCTTCCAGGAGATACTGACTACGCATTACAAGGTAACTTTGGTACCCCTAGCCTAGGCCGCCGTGCCTAGGGTTCATTTCGCTTCCGCGGGGGACTGCCTCCTGCAGATGGATTCGATGCCATGCGCAAAGTGAAGAATGGCACTAGCAAGATACCTGAGCATCAACTACTGAAACGAGAAATGTGGAATCGAACCCGGGCGGGTTCGATACTGAGCGGGCCCGACGGGAATCGAACCCGTTTAGGGGCCTTCCGCTGACCCTCGGGTTAAAAGCCCGATGCTCTACCTGAGTTCTCTCCATCTCTGGAACTAAGCTACGGGCCCGCCGCCGGGTTCGGCGAACCCCATGTATTTTACCCATGCTCCGCCCGGGCCTTTGGGCTCGGGGTATCACACCAAGCGCCGCGCTGCTCCCTGTCGCGGGAAGATGAGCCCAGAGGGAGCGTTGCGCCCCAGTCTGTCCGGGTTCCGGCCAGAACCTGTTAGCATCCCCAGGAGATGCTGGGCCCTGAGTCAGCCCACCGCTCCATCATGCCAGCTCCTCCACCCTGTTGAACACCAGCGCGACATACCTGTAGGTAAAATGGACGAACTTCCCGTAGGGCGCCGTGACGAAGAGCAGCAACACGAACCCCATGTGTATGGTGAAAACCTCTCCCATGAAGGGGGTGGCGCGGAGGGCTAGCGTCAGCAGGCCGGTTGTCGCCGTGAGTGCCAGGGTCAGAAGGAAGGCGTAGTCGAGGGTCTTCATCCCCTTGAAGATGGGGCGGGCGTCCGCCCTCCTCTCTGAGACCAGGAAGCCGACGGTCCCCCCGATGATGCAGACACCCCCTGCGACCCCCAGTATGACTGGCACACTGAGCAGCGGGTACGGAGGGAGGTACCCCAGACCGTCCTGCTCGACCGCGGCAGCGATGGTGGCCGCCAGCGCCGAGAGGAAGCCATAGAACACCATGGCGTGCAGCGCGAGGAAGCGATAGGAGGGCTCGGTCTCTTCGTGGTAACAGCCAGCCTTCTCCCCCAGGTCGCGCCATCCCCCCTTGAAGCCGTTGTGCCACAGGACGTCGAATGCCCCTCCCATCATTGCACGCAGACCAGGTGTCTTTCCGCCCGCGATGTCATGGTAGAATCGGGCGACGTTGTAGAGATAGCTCGCGACCACAAGCGCGCCTATGGCAGACCCGACCCCCACGAGCACCGGGTAGGGAAAGATGGCATAGAACGAGCCGAGCTCAAGGTGGAGGGCGCCCAGCCTCTGGGGGCTCCCGATCGCCAATGCCGCGACTATGGAGACCAGGACGCTCAGGGCTGCCGCCAACAAGAACTGCGTCCCGCGTCGTAGGAAGCGGAAGAACCTCGGTGAAGCGTAGTTTTCGTATGACTCCAGTCTCAACCTGCTGAGGACGTCGGGTATGTTGAGCCTCAGTTCGTTGGGTTCCGTGTATGGACAGGCGTAGTAGCAAGCCTTGCAGTCGTGGCACACGTTGGCGAGATAATACAGGTCGGACTCCGCGAATGAGGTCCGCCGCTCCATGATAGGCCAGACAGGGCAGAACCCCTCGCAGTACCTGCAGGCGTTGCAGACGGCGAGTTGCCTCGAGGCCTCTTCGTGAAGGCCTACCCCGGGGCCTCCGTTCGACTTCATCTGGCTGCCGCCGCTTCCCCTGCTCTGATGCCGAACACCGTGCCGATCGTGAGCCCGAAGCCCGCCAGGTAGCCGCGGGTGAGGATGTTCCCCGCCATTATCTCGCCTGCTGCGTAGAGGTTCCCAAACGGCTTGCCGTCCCCGTCCCGAAGGACGCGCGCAGACGAGTCGACCGCCACACCCATGTAGGTGAACGTGATCCCCGGTCTAAGAGGGTACGCGTAGAACGGAGGCTTGTCTATCTTCAGCGCCCAGTGCGACTTGGGAGGGTCCAGCCCTGACGTCCTGCAGTCGTCCAGCGCCTCGGGGTCGAACCTGCCACCCTCGACCACGTGGTCGTTGTACCGCCCCACGGTCTCCGAGAGGGAAGCCGGGTCGAGGCCCGCATTCCTTCCGAGGTCCTGGATCGTCTCCGCGCTGTAGGGAGCGTACATCGTCGGCAGGAAGGCGCCGAGCGATTTCGAGTCGAAAACTGAGTATGCCATCTGGTTCGGCTGCTCGGCTATCATCTTCCCCCAGATGGCGTACCTCTTGGGCCACAGGTCTTCCCCTTCGTCGTAGAAGCGGCGGCCCTGCTGATTGACGACGATGCTGAACGGGAGCGAGTCGATCCTGGTGGCAATCCCCCCCTCCGCCTTCGGGGACCTAGCGTCGAGGGCGATGGCGTGAAATTGCTTCGGGTCTCCAGTCACCCGGGCGCCCCGCTCCGTCAGCGTCTTCAGGACAAGCCCGTCATTGAAGCGCGAGCCTCGTATGACGAAGTTGTCTGCGGCGTCTCCCCAGTATCTCTTGTGCCAGCCTATGTTCGCCTCGAAGCCACCCGCCGCCACTACGAGCGCACCGCAGTCAAGCTCCATCGTGGTCCCCGCCGATTTCACCAAGACCCCTGTGACCCCGCTGCCCTCCATCTTGAGGTCCTCGACTTCGGCGTTGTAGAGGACCCGCCCCCCCTCCTTCTTGTAGCTCTGGTAGTAGGTGTTGATCAGGTTCTTCCCTCCGCCGATGAAGAAGCGGTTGGTGCGCGAGAGGTGCAAAGTCCCCTTGAGGGCCTTCTGCCATGCCACGCCGTGCTCGTCCATCCACCGAATCGCACCTTGCGACCCCCCCACGGCGATGCGAGCCAGCTCGTCGTTGGTCTGGCCACCCGTCACCCGCAGAAGGTCCTCCATGAACTCCCCTTCGCTGTAGCTCCCCGTGTTGAACCCGTCAGGCTGGTCGTGAGAGCACCGTATGTCTCTCGTGTACTTCGAGTTCCCTCCCCTCCACGCCTCGTCGGTCTTCTCCAGCAGCAGGACGCTCTTGCCTGCGTCGGCCGCTGTCAGGGCTGCGCAGAGGCCAGCGTTGCCTCCCCCGGCGACTATGACGTCGAAGCGCCTGGTACCGGCATCCAAGAGGACCAAAGCCTTTGGCCAGAGTTAATTAGGTTGCCGAAGTGCGCGATGGCCAATCGGGCGCATGCGCGAGCGGAGTCCTGCGAAAGGACCCTTCAGTGCGGTTCTCTTCTGCGTGAGCCGTCGGTCCCGCCCACAAGCCTTTTTGAGCCACTCGTGGGAGCTTTGTCCTGTGTCCTCGACCTTCCGTCCAGGGTGGTTGAAGACCGTCGTGCGCCAAGTCAACAAGACGGCCGAAAGCAGCAGCCAGAGGTGGTTCACCGCGAGGGTCCTGTTCGAGGTGGGCGAGGAGAACCTCCTGTTCAAGATCTACGAGGGGAAGATTCTCTCGGTGGAGCGCGGCGTCAACTGGAGCCAGAGTTGGGACTTCGCCCTGCGATGGTCTGCGGACCATTGGAAGGCGTTCTTGGGGAGGAAGCCCCTCCACAACGACGTCTTTGCCTGCATCAGAAGAGGGTACCTGAAGCTGGAGGGGAACTCAGAGCTGGCGATGATGAACATATCCTCGCTCTCCGTGCTCCTGGAATCGATGAGGGGGCAGGAGAGATGAAGGGGGCCCGGCGCGCCGAGATAACCGGAAGGTACGTGGATGTTGAGGTCAAGGGGGAGAGTTACAAGATATACTACGAAGAGGCCGGGAAGGGGATCCCCCTCTGCTGCCTGCACACGGCGGCCACCGACTCCAGAGAGTTCCACGACATGATGGAAGACCCCGAAGTCACAGAGAAGTTCAGGGTGATAGCCTTCGACGCCCCTCTCCACGGGAAGTCAGAGCCGGCCGCTGGGTGGTTCGGCTCGCAGTACTCCCTGACCGGAGAGTTCTACGCGCAGACGATCGTCAACTTCTGCAGGGCCCTCGGGCTGGCGAGGCCGCTGGTGATGGGCTGCTCCATGGGAGGGTCCGTGATATTCGAGCTCGCCGCCGACTACCCCCGAGAGTTCAGCGCAGTCATTGGGCTAGAGGGGACCGACGTCTCGTCTGGGAAGATGCTCCCATTCTTCGACCACCCTCACATCAACCCGGCCGAGTTCCTGCCGCAGTACGTCTCCGGCCTGGTCTCTCCGAGAGCCCCGCGGCGCAACATGGAGAGGATTCTCTGGTACTACTGCCAGTCTGGGAAGGGGGTCATGGCGGGGGACATGATGTACTACTACAAGATGGACCTCCGCCGGAAGGCAGCGAGCATAGACACCGGCGAGTGCCCCGTGTATCTGCTGACCGGCGAAGACGACTACTCCTGTACCCCCGAGATGACGAAGCAGACAGCGAGGAGGGTGAAGGGAGCGAAGTTCACCGAGATGAAGGACCTGGGCCACTTCCCCATGACGGAGGACTATCCTCGGTTCCGGAGGTACCTCCTCCCGGTCCTGCGGAAGGCGGAAAAGGACTGGGCCGCAAGAAGCAGGGGCCGCAGGCGCCCCCGGTCATAGACCAAGGCCGCTCTGCGAGAAGAGGAAGGTCGGAAGGCTGACGTGAGCCTAGCCCATCTTGAACGGGTCCCTTATCCGTCCAGTGAGTTCGACCCACACGGTCTTCACGTTCGTGTACTCGTTGATGACCTCGGCTCCGTTCTCGCGTCCTAGGCCGCTCATCTTGTATCCGCCGAAGGGCGCGCAGTATGACACAGACCGGTAGCAGTTGATCCAGACCGTCCCCGCCTTGAGCCTCCTGGCTACGCGGTGTGCCTGGCGTATGTTCTGGGACCATATGCCAGCCGCGAGGCCGTACATGGTCTTGTTCCCGATTGCGACCGCTTCGTCTTCGGTCTTGAACCTGATGGCGCTGAGGACCGGCCCGAAAATCTCTTCTCTGGCTACGGTCATGTCGTTCTTGACGTCGCCCAGTATGGTCGGCTCGAAGAAGAGCCCTTTGTCCAGGGCTTGCCCCGTCGCGCGCTTCCCTCCCGCGAGGACGGTGGCGCCCTCCTTCGACGCGACATCGACGTACCTCTGGACCTTCTGCAGCTGGTCCGGGAAGGCGACGGTCCCCATCTCCGACTCTGGGTTCATCGGGTCTCCGAGCTTGATCGCCTTCGTCCTCTCCACGAGCTTCTTCATGAACTCGTCATAGATCGAGTCCTGGACGAGGAGCCTCGAGCCCGCGATGCAGGTCTGTCCGGTGGCTGCGAAGATCCCCGAGACGACGCCGCTGACCGCTTCGTCGAAGGAAGCCGAATCGAAGACGATGTTTGGCGACTTGCCTCCCAGTTCCAGTGTAGTCCTCTTTATCGTATCGGCGGCCTTCTTCATGATGTCGATGCCCGAGTCGGTCGAACCAGTGAAGGCGACCTTGGCGACGCTTGGGTGGCGCACCAGAGCGTCTCCGATGTCGCCCGAGAACCCGGTCACCACGTTGAGAATCCCCTGCGGGACCCCCGCTTCCTGGCCGAGGCGGCAGAGTTCCAGGGTGGACACTGGCGTGTATTTGGACGGCTTTACGACAAAGGCGTTTCCGGCAGCCAGGCCCGGCGCCAGCTTCAGCGTGAGGAGGAGCAGGGGCGAGTTCCACGGCGTGATCGCGGCGACGACCCCCACCGGTTCCCTCATGGTGTAGATCAGCATGTCCTTCCTCGCAGGGATGGTCCTGCCGTCTATCTTGTCTGCGAACCCGGCGAAGTAGTAATAGTAGTCGGGCAGGCCGCGCATCTGGGCCTCCATTTCTCTGATGAGCTTGCCGTTCTGCCGGGTTTCGAGCTCGGCCAGGTACCTGGCGTTGTTAGACACCGACTCTGCGAACTTCCTCAGGACCTTGGCGCGCATCGGCGGGTCGCGGGCCCACTCGGTCTCTTCGAACGCCTTCTCAGCCGCCTGCACCGCCGCGTCCACATCCTGGGGTGTTCCACGGGGCACCTCGGCCCACGGCTGCATATCGTACGGATACACCACCTGGAACGTTTTCTCCGACGACGAGTCTACGAACTCGCCGCCTATCATCATCTTGTAGTGTTTCACAACAGGTGTAGTGGACTGCATGAGAGCCAGGTTAATCTGGAGCTTATCCCGGATATTAACATTTCCAGCGAAAAGTCCGTCGTCTGGCGCGCCCAGTGGCACATGGTGTCGCGATACAGAGCACTCTCCGGGGCGTCGCGGCACCGACGCCGGCTCTCACCCCAGGCCTTGAGAGGGCTCAGGGCATGGCCTAGGGCTCGGCGCTGGGCCCGGACCACTTCCCGTAGAGGCTGTGATCCATCCCCAGGACATCGAGCGTCTTTCCGACGATGTGGTCTATGAGGTCGCTCATCTGCTTCGGCCTGTGATAGAACCCAGGCATGGCGGGCAGAACGATCGCCCCTGCCTCCGCGACCCCAAGCATGTTCTTGATGTGGATGACGGTCAGAGGCGTCTCTCGGGGGACCAGCACTAGCTTCCTCCTCTCCTTCAAAGTGACCTCTGCGGCCCTCGTCAAGAGGTTTTCCGAGTAGCCGGTGGCGATCCCGGCCATGGTCTTCATGCTGCAGGGGATCACCACCATCCCGTCGGTGGGGAAAGACCCGCTCGCCGGCGCGGCGGCGATGTCGTTGATGCGGTAGGTCTTCGACGCGAGCGCCTCCACTTCGCCTATCTTGTACTGCGTCTCTATCGCCAATGTCTCCTTGGCGGCCTGTGACATTATGAGGTGGGTGTCGACCTTCATCTCCTTCAGGACCTCGAGGAGCCGCACGCCATACACCACGCCGCTCCCACCAGTGATACCGACGAGCAGGCGCGCCAAACTTCTTTCGAAACCGCCCGAATCGATTTAAGGTTTGTTTGTGACGCGGCCCGTGTCAGCTACTCGTCTTTCTTCGCCCCGCCGCTGGCCGGACCATGGGCAGCCCGCTGGGCGTCCTCTATCGCGTCGACGATTTGGTTGTAGCCGGTGCACATGCAGTAGTTCCCGTGGAGGTAGTCCCTTATCTGGTCCCGGGTGAGGTTCCGATACTTCGAGATCAGGTAGCGCGTCGTCATCAGCATCCCCGGAGTGCAGTAGCCGCACTGGATGGCGAAGTTCTTCATGAAAGCATCCTGCTCCACGCTGAACTTGTCCTCCGGAGCGAGGCCCTCCACTGTGAGGACGCTGGAGCCGCTCGCCTGAACCGCGAAGATCTGGCAAGACTTCACCGCCTTTCCGTCCAGGATTACCGTGCACGCCCCGCAGTGGCCGGTTTCGCAGCCTACGTGAGTCCCCTTCAGCCCCGCGGCGTCCCGTATGAAGTCCACCAGAAGGGTCCTGGGCTCGATGTCCGCTTCATGCACCCTGTCGTTCAGCTTGATAGACACCCTAGTCATGGCGACCGCTCCCCGAGTGCAGCTTCGTGATCCCCTCGACAACCAGGTCCTGTGCGACCTTCCGTCGGTACTCTGTTCCTCCCTGCATGTCGCTGAGTGGATCGAGCGACTGTGATGCTTTCTCCACCTCTCCCCTGAGCTTGGCCTCGTCGAAAGGCTTGCCGGTCAGCGACGCCTCGAGCGAAGTGAGCCTCACCGCCACGCTCTGCTGGGCCCCGACCGCCACCCGGAGGCTCCTGACCACTTTGTCCTGTTCTTCCATTATCACCGCCAGGTTGACAAGGGCGAAGTCTGCCTTCCTCCTCGCGAACTTGTGCGTGTAGAAGGACCCCTTCTGGGCCGGGACCCGCACCTCCACCATCAGCTCGTCTGAGTTGATGGTCGTGGAGAACGGCCCCGTGACGAACTGCGAGATGGGGACCTCCCTCGTCCCCTTCGGCCCTCTCAGGACGACGGTGGCGTCCAGAGCGAACAGAGAAGCGAAGTAGTCCCCCGATGGATCGGCGTGACAGAGGCTGCCGCCGATCGTCCCCAGGTTCCTGATCTGGACGTCGCCTATCAGCTCCGCAGCAGAGGCTAAGACGGGTACGTTCTTGTGCACGACTGCCGAGTCGATTATCTCCGCATGCGTCACGGTGGCGCCGATCCTGAGCGCCCCTTCTGCGAAGGCGATGCTCTTCAGCTCCGGTATCTTCCCTATGTCCAGCAGCCTCGAGGGGCTCGTCAGCCTGAGCTTCATTGCAGGGACCAGGCTCTGGCCTCCCGCGATGACCTTGCAGTCTGAGTTCTCCTGGAGCGTCTGGATGGCGTCCTCGACGGTCGACGACGCCGAATAATCGAACGATCTAGGATACATCCAATGTCATCTCTTGTTGATTACTCCCCAGAGCCGTTCAGGCGTGAGGGGCAGCTCGGTGAAGTGAGGGTTGAACTGCGAGAGGGCGTCCTCGATGGCGTTGGTGACCGCAGGTAACGAAGCCAGTGCTCCGCCTTCGCCGACGCTCTTGTTCCCCAGGGCAGTGACCCAGGTCTCGGTCACGACGTTCCCTATCCTGATGTCCGGCGCCTCGAGGGAAGTGGGCTTCAGGTATTCCCCGAACGTCACGCAGAGGTTGTTCCCATTTTCGTCGAACACGAACTGCTCATACAGCGTCCCCCCAATCCCGCTGACACAGCTCCCTATCAGCAGCCCGTCCGCTATCTTCGGGTTGATGATCCTGCCGGCGTCGTGGACGATGGCGTAGTCGAGGATCTTGGCGCTCCCCGTCTTGGGGTCGACCTCGACCACGGCCACGTGCGTGGAGTTCGCATGGGTGAGCTGGACGCGGATTTGAGGCTGGTTGTCCTTGTTTCTGAAGGGGACCGCCGAGGTGGGGTTTACGTACCCCGCCACCATCTTCAGCCCTGGTTCCTCTCCCGGAGGAAGGGAGAGTAGCTTGCTGTAGGCTATGGAGGCGACCTCCTCGAGGGTGACAGTCTTGCTCGAGTCAGACTTTACGAAGATGGTGCCGTCCTTGAACTCGAGCTCCCCCTCGGACCTGCCGAGGCGATGCGAAGCGATCCGCAGAAGCTTCGCCTTTAACTTCGAAGCAGCCCTGATGTATGCGCCCATGTAGACGTCGGTGTACCCGTTGCCGTAGGTCCCGGCGTAGGACAAGTGCCCCACGGCGGAGTCATAGGTCAGGTCGACGATCACGTCATCAATCTTCACGCTGAACATGTCGGCCATCACCTGGGAGAGGCTCGTCGCGTGGCCAGTCCCGATTTCAGGCCCGTTCATGTACGTCTTGATCTTGCCGTCGATCGTCATTTCTACCGTGGCCATCTGCCCGGCCCCGCTGAGGGTGAGCTCGCCTGGTTTCGACAGATAGTAGTACACGAGCCCCGAAGTACCCGGCTCGAGGCCGTAGGCTATCCCGATGCCCACATACTTCCCGTCTTTCCTCATCGCTGGGAGCTTCTCCTTCCACTCGTTGTACCGCCCCAGCTCTAGCGCGGTCGAGAACACCTTCGGATAGTTGCCGCCCTCGTAGAACTCTCCGGAGGGGGTCGTATAGGGCATGTCGTCCGGCTGGATGAAGTTCCGACGCCTGATCTCCACCGAGTCGACTTTGAGCTTCTTGGCGGCGATCTCCATCATCCTTTCGAGCATGAAGTTCATGTAGGGTTTGCCCACTCCCTTGTCCTGGACCACCGGCGCCTGGTTTGTCGCGATCGAGTGGTAGCTGAAGCTGTACGCGCCGATCTTGTAGGGTCCCGAAATCGTGCCGAGTTTACCCAGAGAGTAGATGCACGCGCCCCATGGCCAGTTCGCGTCGGCGAGGTACTCGTCGACCTTCATTCCGAGAATCTTGCCCTCCTCTGAAAGCGCAAGCTCCACCGTGTCTTCCCCTGCTGGCCTGTGCGGCCCGTAGAGGCTCTCAGACCTGGTCTGTACCCACTTGACCGGCCTATGGCTTAGCATGCTCAGCAGAGACACCAGTGTGATGTACTGCCAGATGGCGAGCTTGAAGCCGAACCCCCCTCCGATTATCGGTACGACCAGGCGGACTCTGCTGGCGGGCAACCCCAGGGCGTTTGCCACGGCCTTGAGGGTCCTGCCCGGTTGCTGGTCGTTGGCGTAGACCACGAGCTCGTCTTTGGTGTCGTCGTAGCGGGCGCTTACGACGTAGTTCTCCAGCGGCGTCGACGCATACCTGTGAATCTTGAACTTCTCCTTTATCACGTGCGCCGCCTTGTTGAATGCGGAGTCCACGTCGCCGAAGTTGAAGTGGTCGTATTGCAGCTCGTTCGTCCCGAGCTCGTCGTAGAGTAACGTCGCGCCGGGCTTCAGTGCCGCCTCTATGGTCGGCACAGGAGGGAGCGGCTCGTACTCAACGTCAATCAGATCGAGCGCGTCCGCAGCCACATACTTGTTGGTGGCGACCACGGCGGCGACCGGCTCTCCGTTGTAGCGGACCTTGTCCACGGCCATGAGGTAGTGGGACGTCGGCCCCTTCCTCAGAGCCCTGGACTCGATGGGAGAAGTGTGGCGCGCCAGCTCCTTCCCGTCGAGCACATACTTCACACCGGGAAGTGCGAGCGCTTTCGAAGTGTCAATCCGGACGATTTTCGCGTGGGCGTAGGGGCTCCTGAGGAAAGCAGCATAGTGCTGGTCAGGATACTCGAAGTCGTCAGTGTATCCCGCCTTGCCCTTCACAATCTTCAGGTCTTCGACACGCTGGACCGCCTCGCCTACGAAGCTCGAACGCGTCCCGGAGTGCTGGCCCGCGGGTCGCACCAGCTGTTCGACCTCCATAACTGAAACCCCTCGATACGAAGATTATATTGCTTTACGCGGCACGAATGACTCCGGGGTCCCCGGACGATTTTGCGCCGGCAACTTTCAGTAAATCCGTGTATCTGCGCCGGACAATTGCTGATGCAGTCCTAGGCCTCGGCGACGCGTTTTTTCCTGAACCGAGGCAGCAGGCTCCGCCTGGCCGCGGGTCCAACCGACCTGGCCGATGACCCGGTGTCCCCGGCGCTCGGTCGCCCGACATGGATCAGGGCGACGGGGATCCCAAGAGAATCGGAAGGCCGCAGTGAGCCTGCGGGCGCGTCAGGATGCCCTCACTGGTCCACTGGGACATTGGAGGGGGCCCCTGCGGGGCGGGCCCGAAGGGCTTTCTTCAGCCTGCCGAGACGCCCGCTCGCCGAATCCCCGGCGTCAGGGGTCCGGGCAAGGCTCCGCTCACGGAGTCTCGCTATCATCAGTTGCAGAGGGGTACGGCGCATGCCGCTCTTCGCGCCAGGCCCTCCCTTCTGCTTCCGTATGGCTTGCCTGACAGTCCCCACCACTCCGGAGGGCATGACGACGATGACGAACACGATGATCACTCCGTAGACGAATAGCCTGTATTGCCCCAGCGAGACCAGATACTGGTTGCTGACCGTCAGAATCAGGGCCCCCACAATCGGTCCCTCGGAGGTGGCGACGCCCCCTAGAGCGGCCATGATCACCGGCGCTATGGCCCAGGTGGTGATGCTGAACGCAGAGCCCGGGTCGATGTAAGACTGATACTGGGCCCAGAAGGACCCCAGGACGCCCAGCGCAGCCGCGCTTATTATCAGCAGGACAACCTTGTATCGGTATGCGTTGATTCCGAGGCCTTCGGCGGCCATCTCGTCTTCTCTGATGGCGCCCAGGACCACCCTGACCTTGGAGCGGTCGAACCAGTATGACAGCCCGAAGATGCCCAGGGCCAGCGCAGCCAGTCCTATGTAGAGAACGGTGGTCGGGAGTGCGTGGCTTGTCACGCTTATCCCGACTGCGCCCCCCGTGTAGGGGAAGAGGGCGTTCCAGCTCAAGAAAAGCTGCTCCAACCCTAGTCCGACCATCAGGGTCGCCTGGGCGAAGAACGCCCCGCCCAGCCTCTTGAATATTGGGGCAAGGACCAGGGCCGTCCCGATGGTGACGGCCGCGGCCATGATGATGGACAGGACCGGGCCGAGCACACTCCCGCCCGCGACCGAAGGCAGGCGGGTGAGGACGAC
Source organism: Nitrososphaerales archaeon (assembly GCA_046703945.1). Classification (GTDB taxonomy): domain Archaea; phylum Thermoproteota; class Nitrososphaeria; order Nitrososphaerales; family Gagatemarchaeaceae; genus UBA183. The sequence goes on from JBJKSN010000040.1 coordinate 22,067, forward strand.
CGCGGCCGCGTAGGCCCCGAGGCCGACGAAAGCGTTGGTGGCCAGGTTCAGCTGCTTGAGATAGCCGCCGAGGAGGTTCCAGCTCTCTGCCGCGGCGGCGTTCATGGCTACGATTACAGCAAGGCTCAGGATGTAGGCGCTGGGCACCCACAAAGGCAGGGAGAGCACCACCACTGCTGCGATGATGAGCGGCATGAGAGTCCTTACCAGGGTCATGGTGATGCGCCCATGCCCCCTATAATGCAGGCCTCGAGAAGAGGCCGGTTGGCCTCACTATCACCACGACGATGAATGCCATGTATTCAGCGAACAGCTGGAAGCCCGTCCCTATGAAGAAGGCGAACATGGCCCCGATCAGATAGATCAGCAGGCTGCCGACGATGGCCCCCCTTATGTCGCTCTGCCCTCCCAGTATCACCGCGGTGAGGCCGATGAGGGTGTACTGCAGGCCGACCACGGGGGTGAACGCGAAGTTGACTGCGATGAGCACCGCGGCTATGCCGCTGATCCCGGACGAAAGCGTGAAAGTCAGCTCCCCTATCCTCTTCGTGTCGATCCCGACGGTCTGCGCGGCCTCAGGGTCCTGGGCGGAAGCCCTGACCTCCTTTCCAAACTTGGTCCTGTAGAGGATCAACCAGACCCCCGCCCCTGTCGCAATCGCTATCACCGCAGAGAGGAACTCCTGCACCGGCAAGATCACGCCCCCCAGGATCCAGTCGTACGAGGAGAGGCTCGTGCTGACGAACTGCGTGTTGGTCGTCCATGCGACGGACATGGAGTTCTCGAGGACGAATGAAACGCCTATGGTTATGAGCACTGGGACGTCGAAGACCACCTGGTGCCTCTGGCCCACCCTGATGAGATAGCGATAGACCACGAAACCCACCGCCGCGGTCACCGCGATGGGAGCCACCATCCAGCCGTACGGGAACACTGGTATCAGGGCGAACGCGACGTAGGAGCCGAGTATCATCGTGTCGCCGTAGGCGATGTTGAATATCTTCTGGACCCCTAGCATCAGGGCGAAGCCGACCGCGATGATGCTCGTGATGCCCCCCTGCAGCAACGCGATCGCTGCCACCTGGAGCACAGAGACTATGAAAGAAGAGAAGGCCATCAGCAGACCCCCACCCTGGCATGGCGCCCCGGCCTGAGTTCTCGCGACGAGGGCTTCATTCCCCCAGGTACGCCTCTATGACGCGTGCGCTCTTCTGCACGTGGCCCGGCGTCCCCTCCTCTATCTTCTGGCCGAAGTTGAGTACTATCACGTAGTCGCAGACGTCTGTTATGAGCTGTATGTTGTGCTCGATTATGACGAACCCGATCTTTCTCGCGTTCATTTCTTTGATAGTCTTTGTGAGGCGGTCGTGGAAGGTGATGTCCACCCCCTGGCTGGGCTCGTCCAACACGACGAGGGTCGGAGAGGCGATGAGCACCTTGGCAAGCTCGACGAGCTTCTGCTGCCCATAGGAAAGGTCAGAGACCTTGGTATCGCTCTGGTCTTCGATGCCCAGGAGCTGGAGGAACTTGTCTACCAGCTCATAC
>JBJKSN010000041.1:0-11103 GCA_046703945.1 Nitrososphaerales archaeon
CAGCTAGGGAGGATGCGGTCCCCGGAGGCGAGGCTCGTCCTGGGAGCGGCCGTGATGGACGACGTCCTGACCGTGGCCGTGCTGTCGGTGGCCACCAGCGTCGCCACCCTTGGCGGGACGGCCCTCAGCCCGGGCGACACGCTGATTCTCGTGGCCAGGCCGCTGCTGTTCTTCCTGCTCGTCCTGGGAGGGTCGGTGGTCCTCGTCCCGCGGGTGCTGCACCTCCAGCGGGTCTGGCGGTCCAGGGGGAGCATCGAGGCGGTGGCGACGGCCCTGTTCTTCGGGGTCGCCGGGCTTTCAGGCCTGGCCGGGCTGTCTCCGATCATCGGTGCCTTCGCGGTGGGGATGTCTGTGGCGTCCTCGCACGTGATCAAGGACGTGGGGGAGTACGTGGACAAGCTGAAGATGGTCTTCGCGCCCCTCTTCTTCGGCATCATCGGCGCCCAGGTCGACCTCCGCGGGTTCACCACCGAGACCCTGCTCCTAGCCGCCGCGATAACCTGCGTGGCCCTGGCGACGAAGCTGGTCGGCTGCGGGCTCCCTGCCATCGGGTTCCTCCGCGGCAAGGGGAGCCCGCTGACCGTGGGGATAGGGATGATGGCGCACATGGAGGTCGCGCTGATCGTGGCAGGGATCGGGCTCGACTCAGGGGTCCTCGACCAGAACGTGTTCACCGCGATAGTGGCCATGGCGGTGGTCAGCTCGGTCGTCACACCGCTGCTGCTCAAAGCCAAGGCCAAGCCCGTCGGCGGGCAGACTTCGATGCAGGGACGACCTTAGTCCAAAAGGGAGGGAAGTCTCTCCTGGGTCGAGCGCCGCTGGGCTTGTCGTAGAGTAGCCCGGCTAGGATTCGAACCTAGGTCGAAGGCTCCAGAGGCCCCCATCCTTGACCACTAGACGACCGGGCTGCAGTTCGGGGGTGCGACCCCGGTGCCGATAAAAGTGTTCTACCGTCTGTTTCTTCATTTGGCCACGGCCATCGGCCGCGCCGATATGCCGAGCTCTTCCATGACGTCCCCCATGGAGTCAAGCGCCCCCTTCAGCACGTCCGGCTGCAGGATCCCGAAGTGGCCTACCCTGATCATCCTGTCCTTGTCTTCGTACACCCCCCGCGACACCATCACATGGTGCTCTTTCTCGAACGTCTTCTGTATGAGCCCGGCCTTCCCGTCCTCCACCCAGAAGGAGGTGACGGTGTCGGCCCTGTGGCCCTCTTCGGCTACGAACTTCTGGCCCCATTCCTCGACCTTGCCCCTGGCGATCTCCCCGAGCTTCCTGTGCCTGGCCCACCTGTTCTCGATCCCCTCCTCCTTCGCCTCCAGGAGCGCCTGTCGCAGGGCCAGCAGCACCTGGGTGGCCGGGGTCGCGAGGTACATCTTGGGGTCATCCATGATGGGCTCCCACCTGACCAGGTTCATGTAGTAACTCTCTATCGGGCTCTTGCGCCTCTTCATCCGCTCCATCGCTCTCTTTGATGCGGCCAGGAGGACTGCGCCCGGGGGCGCAGCCAGGGCCTTTTGCGAGGCCGTGAACACCACGTCGGCTCCGAGCCTGTCGAAGTCGAGCGGGACGCCGCCTATGGCGCAGACAGAGTCGACCACGGACATCACCCCCGCCTTCGAGCACTCGTCCACCAGCTCCGAGACCGGGTTCAGGATGGAGCTCGAGGTGTCCACGTGGGTGATGAAGACCGCCGAATATTTCGACTTGCGGAGCTGCCGCCTCAGGGCGTCGGGGTCGGAGGCATTCCCTCCTTTGGACTCTAGTTTGTCGGCCCTCGCGCCGTGGACCTGGTTGAGCATCAGCATCCTGCGGCCGAAGAAGCCGTTGACCAGGGTCAGGGTCCTGTCTCCCCTGGACACCAGGCTGACCACCGAGGACTCCATGCCTATGGTCCCCGAGCCTGTGAACACGAACTGCTCCCCCTTCGAGTTCTTGAAGACGTACCTGGCCAGGCCCACGGTCTCCTTGAACATCGAGTAGAACTCCTCGCCGACGTGCGGCAGCTGGGGTCCGGCCATGGAGTCCCTCACTCGCTTCGAGAGGTTCGTCGGGCCGGGTATCAGCAGGAGAGTGTCATCCATGTCGCAGGCCCGCCTTGTGTTCGGCCCCGTGCGTAAAAACCCTCCCCCTATCAGAGGTGGGCGAGGACGTCTGACAGCGCGTCTATGTGTATGATCTCCGGGTCGGGGACCCTGGTGGTGTGGGCGAGCATGAAGCCTAGGCCCGCCGACTTCAGGAAGGCGAGGTCGTAGATGGTGTCTCCGACGGCTATGGTCCTCTTCGCCGGGACCCCGACCTTCCTCAGGAGCCTGGCATAGGCGCGGTCTTTCCTGGTCGGGTCGACGCGGCCGACGCCGGTCGGGAGCAGGATCCCCGACCTGTCGAACCTGAGCCCGTTGGCCACCCAATAGTCGATCTCCAGCTCTTCGGCCACATCCTTCGCCAGGATGTCGATGCCGGACGTCACCAGCGCCGTCTTCATCCCCCTCTCCCTGAGCTCTTCGAACAGCCGCGGGGCTTCCTTCCTGATCCTGTAACCGGAGAGTATCTCTGCCACCCTGTCGCGGGTGACCCCTCTGGGCCAGCAGGCGATGTCCCTGCGCATGAACTCGTTGTAGTCGATCTTCCCTTCGGTGTAGAGCTTGAGGGACGCGTCGCCGAGGTGTTCGGTCCCGAACGCCTTGTGCAGGGCCACCCAGCTGCCGTTGTGCTCCAGGACCGTCCCGTCCAGGTCGAAGGCGGCCAGGCTGAATCGCGTCATATCCTCTCTTCGACGGGTATCCCCATCATCCCCATCGCCTGGGCCAGGACCTTGCTCGACGCGTCGACGAGGGCGAGGCGCGCGTCCCTGGTGTCTGTTTCAGGCTCCCGGTTGACCGGGACGCTCTCGTAGAAGTCGTTGAACGCCATGGCCAGCTCGTGGGCGAACTTCGCTATCTCCCTCGGAGAAAGGAACTCCCCCGCGGTCTCCGCAGCCAGGTCCAGGGTCGACATCTTCTTCGCGAGCTTCGCCTCCTGTGGTTTGGCCAGCTTTGCGGCCGACTCGGGGGTGATCCTCGGCTCCCCCTCCGTCTTCCCGAGGATCCTCCGGGCCCTTGCGTAGGTGTAGAGAAGATAGGGGCCGGTGTCCCCCTGGAACTGGAGGGCGTCGTCCATGTCGAAGACGATCATCTTGTCCGGATCCTGCTTGAGGAGCTCGTACCTGAGCGCCGCCACTGCCACGGCCTCGGCCACCCCGTCGACCCACTCGTCCGGCTCGGAGAGGTTGCGCTTCCTGGTCTCGGCCCTCGCCTTGTCCTTCAGACGTTCCAGGACCGTGTCGACGTTGACGTAGAGCCCCTTCCTACCCGACATGTGCACGAACTGGCCGTCGATGCCGAACCCCAGCTGCGAGGCAGTCTTCTTCGACAGGGCCACCACCTCGTAGCTCCGGTGCATGTACCTCCTCGAAGCCCCCTCCTTGAGCCTGTCGAGGACCTTCGCCACTATCTTCTGGAGGTAGCTCTGCCTGGTGTCTATTACGGACACCGCCAGCTCCGCCCCTCCGAAGCGGACCTTCCCCTTCTCCCCCGAGAGGGTGGTGGAGTAGAGGGAGGCCCCCGGCTGGTCTCCGTACGGCTCGTAGCCGAAGGGGTCGCTGACCAGGCCGAGCTTCCAGGCCGCGTAGGGTATGTCCTTGGCCACGTAGACGGCCGTCCCGTCTGACCTGACGACCACCTTCTCCTCTCCTGTGTCCGGGTCGGGTATCACCCAGCACCCCCTGTTCTCCCCCTCCGGCTGGAACTTGACGTAGCCCATCTTCTTCAGCTCCTCGAACAGCTTCTCCCACATCCCCGAGTGGACCAGCTGCGACTCCCAGTTGAGCAGGTCGTAGGTCGCCCCCAGCCTCCAGCAGGTCGACAGCTGGGCGGCGAGTATCTTCTTCACGATGCCCCTGGTGTACTCGGCGACCTCCCCCGACCCTTTCTCGATCTCCTTCAGCACCAGGGACCGCTTCTCCTTCAGCGACGGGTCGGTCTCGTATTCCCTGGTCACCTTCGTGTAGACGTTGTCGCCGCAGTATGAGTCGTACTTGGCCCCCGGGGGGGCCTCGTCTGAAAGCCCCATGAACCTGAAGCCTACTATGATGTCAGCGACCTGGGCCCCGGAGTCGTCGATGTAGTTGAGGGCCTGGACCCTCTGGCCCAGGTAGCGCATCACGCGGACCAGCGAGTCCCCGAGGACGAGGTTGCGGGCATGGCCTATGTGGAGCGCCTTGTTGGGGTTCACGTTGGTGTGCTCGACCGCCACCACCTCTCCTTTCTCCCTCGTGGCCCCCAGGTCCCCCGCGGAGATGTCCTGGACCGCGTCGAAGATGAACCTGGGCCACCTGACGCCGAAGTTGATGAAGCCGCCCCTGTGGGGTGACACGGGCCCTATGTATTTCGACTTCCTGGCCAGCTCCATGGCCTTCGCGCCTATCTCGACGGCGAGGTCTCCCGGCTTCTTCCCCGCCTCCTTGGCCAGCCTGATGGGTACGGCGCTCGCCAGGTCCCCGTAGGTGTCGTTGGGCGGGAGTGCGACGTCCACCTCTGCGTCCTTGTATCCCAGCGCCCTGCAGGCGTCGGCCAGGACCTCCTCCACCTCGGCCTGGAAGTCTAGGAATTTCAAGTCAGGACGACTCCGAACCTTCACGATAAAAGGTATCTTCCCTCGTCAGTCCTGCTTGGACTGGAGGGCGTACATCTCGGCGAACGCCCCGCCTGGGATGGACACCAGCTCCTCGAAGGTCCCCTCCTCCACCACCCGGCCCAGGTTCAGGACCACTATCCGGTTCGCCAGGCGGATGGTGGAGAGCCGGTGGGCCACCATGATGGCGGTCCGTCCCTGGATCATGGCCGCGAGGGACCTCTGGACCTTCAGCTCGGTCCACGGGTCGAGCCCCGAAGTCGCCTCGTCCAGGATCAGCACCTTGGGGTCCCGCAGCAGGGCGCGGGCGAAGCAGATCAGCTGCTTTTGTCCCATGGACAGGTTCGTGGCCCCCTCGGTGACCATGGTGTCGTAGCCTTCCGGAAGGGACGACACGAACTCGTCTATCCCCAGCGCGGTGGCCACGGCCTTCACCTCCTCCATGGTGGCGCCGGGCTTCCCATACCTTATGTTGTCGGCCACGCTGGCGGTGAAGAGTATCGGGTCCTGGGGGACCACGCTCGTCCGGCCCCGGAAGTCCCTGAACCTCAGCCTCTTCAGGTCCACCCCGCCGACCAGGACCGAGCCCTGCTGAGGGTCGTAGAAGCGCTGCACCAGGCTGACGATGCTGGACTTCCCCGCGCCTGTCGCGCCGACTATGGCCACAACTTCCCTCGGGGAGATCTCGAGGCTGACGTCCCTCAGGACCGGGACCCCATTGGTATAGCCGAAGGTGACGCCCCTGAGTTCCACCCCCCAGTCGGCCTGTGGGTCCAAGGAGGCGGGGTCCGCGGGCTCCTTGACCTCGACGTCTGTGTTGATAAGTTGGGTCACCCTGTCGAGCCCGGCAACGGCTGACTGGAACGAGTTGTAGAACGTGGTCAGCTGTATGATCGGGTTGAAGAAGGCGTTCACGTAGAGCATGAATGTCACTATGGTGCCGACCAGCAGGCGGCCAGAGAGCACCTCCGTGGCGCCGAACCACAGGACGAGTGCGAGCCCCACCGACTCTATCACCTGGACCACGGAGTTGAATGCGGAAGTGTACTTCGTCGCCTTCAGGTTTGCCAGCATGTTCTCGTTGTTAACCGCGTCGAAGTTGTCCGAGACCCGCTCCTCGCTGACGAAGGCCTGGGTGACCCTGACCCCGCTTATCCCCTCCTGCAGCTTCGCGGTGACCGCTGCGATCTTCTTCCTGGTCTCCACGAAGTTCCTTGAAATCGTCCCCTGGAAGAGGTAGGTGGTCACCACAAGCGCGGGTATCACGGCGAAGGCCACGAGGCTGAGGTCGACGCTGAAGATGAGCATGATGATCACGATGGAGACGATCGTCAGGACGCCCGAGAGGACCTGCGGGAGCTGGAATGTGACGAAGTCCTCCACCGCGTCCACGTCGTTCATTATGTAGGACATGATCCGCCCTGTCTCCTTGGACGAGAAGTATGACGGGGAGAGGGCCTGGAGGTGTTCGAAGGCGTCTCTCCTTATGTCTCTCAACGAGTTCTGACCGACCACCTGCATGGCGTAGGTCCTTCTGTTGTCGGCCACGTAGTTGGCGAGGTAGAGCAGGGCGTAGGAGCCGATGAGCAGAGTGACCCCTTGATAGTTGGCGGCGAGCATGTCGTCCACGGCGAAGCCCAGAAGGACGGGCCCCGCGATGCTCACGGCCGAGATCGAAAGGAGTCCCGCCAGTGTGACGACCAGGTCCCGCCGGTAGCCCATGACGTATCCCACCAGCTTCCGGATGAGGTAGCCGTCGCCGTACTTCCTGTCCTTGCGCGCGTCCGGATCGTCGTCGCTGATGTACATCCCGCGGTTCGCCACTATGGTCCGACCTCCCCCGAGGGGACGTCCTGGGGCGCGTACTGAGACTGGTACAGCTTTGCGTAGGTGCCGCCGCGCGCCAGCAGGTCCCCGTGGCTCCCGTCCTCCACCACCCTCCCGCCGTCGAACACCACTATCCGGTGGGCCAGTCTCAGGGTGGAGAGCCTCTGGGTGATGATGATGGTGGTCCTCTCCTTGATGACCTCCTTCAGGGCGTCTGCGATGGCGTACTCGGTCCCGGCGTCTACGCTGGAGAGAGAGTCGTCGAGGATGAGGACCCTGGGGTCGGTCAGGAGGGTCCTGGCGATGGCGATCCTCTGCTTCTGGCCGCCGGAGAGGGTCACCCCCCTCTCTCCGACCCGCGTCTCGTACCTGTCATGGAACCGCTCGATGAACTCGTCCGCCCGGGCGAGGCGGCAGACCCTCTCCACCTCATCCTGGCTCGCGTCGACCCGGCCGTAGCAGACGTTTTCTCTGATGGTGGCCGAGAAGAGGAAGATGTCCTGGCTCACAAGTCCCACGTTTCCTCTGAGGGACTTCAGGGTGGCGTCCCTGACGTCCATCCCGTCGATCTTCACCGCCCCTCCGGTCACGTCGTAGAACCTCGGGACGAGGTTGGCCATGGTCGTCTTCCCGGAGCCCGAGACCCCCACGAAGGCGACCACCTGGCCCGGAGGGATCGCCAGGTCTACCCCCTTCAGCACCTCCCTTCCCGCGCGGGCGTACCCGAACCTGACTCCCTCGAACCTGAGCTCCCCCTTGACGTCGCTCAGCTGCTTCGCCCCCGGCCTGTCCTTCACGTCGGCCTTGGCGTCGATGACCTCGAGTATCCGGTCGAACCCGGCCATCCCGTTCTGCCCGATCAGGATCAGCTGCCCCAGGAACCTGCTCGGCCCCGACAGGAGGGCGAGGAGGTTGGCGGCCGCCACGAGCTGCCCCAGCTTGGAGGCTGCGATGAGAGACTCCCCCGCGCTGGACGCCGCGATGACCGGGCCGCTCCCCAGATAGTACAGCGCGGCGAGCGCGAGGCTGATGACCAGGCTTAGCAGGGGGACATAGACTGCCCTGACAGCGGACGAACCCACTATGCCGTCCCTGTACGCCTGGTTGGTGGTCGCAAAGCGGGACATCTCACCTTCTTCGGCGGTGAACGACCTCACTATCCGGGCGCCGGTGACGTTCTGCTGGAGGACCGAATTCATCGCCCCGTAGTTCTTCCTGGTGAGCCGCCAGAAGGGCCCCTGGGTCTTGCTGAACCTCCAGCTGAGAAAGAGGATCACGGGGAAGACGACCGAGACGATGGCAGCCAGACGGAGGTCCAGGTAGAAGAGAGACACCACCACCCCTCCCACGAGGAAAGTGTTCGATAGGAGCTGCCCGAGGCCGAAAGCAGTGAACCTGCGGACCGCTTCCACGTCGCCGGTGGCCCGCGACATCAGCTGGCCGGTCTCGTTGCGGTCATAGAAGCTGAACGACTGCGCCTGGATGGAGGTGAAGATGGTGTTGCGGAGGTCATAGATCAGCTTCTGGCCCAGGGCCTGCCCGCCGTAGCTCACCCCGAAGCTGAAAGCCGCGGAGGCAGCGCTGACCGCCACGATCTCCACAGCCAGCAGGAGGACCGAGCCTATGGGGGACTTCGCCACGATGTCGTTGACCGCCTGGCCCGTGAGGAAGGGGACCAGGACCCTGAACCCGGTGAGGGCCGTCACGCTTACGACCATCACGGCGACTATGCGCCAGTGCCTCTTCGCGAGGGCGATCAGGCGCAGGTACTTGCCGAACACTTTCACGGACCGTCGGATTAGAGCCCCTTCTCCTCTCTTCTTAAAAACCGCGAAACCCGCGATTTATAGCGAGCAGCCCAGGCGGGGACCCTCAGAGTTTGAACGAAGCCACGCCCGCCGTGAACGAGCGGGAGACTGACACCCGCTCCCTGACGTTCCTCGCTGTGCTTCGCATCCTCAGGAGCGTCGCGGCAGGGATGATCAACATCGCGTTCCCGTTCCTCGTGCTCACCGAGCTCCACCTGGGCAGCTTCGTCCTCGGCGTGATGTACGCCGCCGCGACCATCGCGACGGCGCTCCTGGGGCTCGGGATAGGGATCACGGCGGACCTCGTGGGGAGGCGGGTGTCCTTCGTGGTCGCATTGGCCCTCCTGCCTCTGTCTGCCCTCCTGGTGGTCGGGAGCACCAGCGTCCCATCGCTCTTCCTGGCGGCCGTGGTCGGCGGGATCTCGGCCACGGGGTCACTTCCCGGCGGTGGGGTGGGCGGGGCCGCCCAGCCCATACAGGGGATTCTCACCACAGAGCTGACTTCGAGGAAGGACAGGACGAGGTACTTCTCCTTGATGGCGTTCATCTCAGGGGTCGCCTCTGCCGCCGGGGCCTACCTCGGCGGGTTCGGAGCGATACAAGACGTCTTCGCAGTGGCGGCAGCCCTGGGCGCGATCTCGGTCCTGCTCACCCCGTTCGTCAGGACAGGCAAGTCGGTGCGGAGGACCCTCGCTCTCAGGTCGGGGTCGGCCATCGGAAAGTTCGGCCTCACGGGGATGCTCAACGGCCTGAGCCAAGGCCTGATCACCCCCTTCCTCATACCCTTCTTCATAGTCCTCTACTCGGTGACGAGGCAGGAAATGAACGTCTACGCGGCCATGTCGGGGCTGACCGCCTCCTTCACCCTCCTGCTCGCGCCCAGGATAGAGAGAAGGCTCGGCTTCCTCCGCGGGATGATCGCCACGCGGGGGGCGTCGGTCATACTCGCCGTGCTGATGCCGCTGGTCCGCCTCTTCCCCGTGTCCCTATTCATCTACCTGGTGCTCCCTGCGACCAGGGTGGCCGCGATGCCGGTCCAGCGGACGGCGATGATGGACATGGTGCAGGAGGACGAGCGCGGGGCCGCGCTCGGGATAAACCAGACGACGAGGCTTCTGGCATCGTCCGGCGGGACGTATCTTTCAGGGTTCGAGTTCGCGGCCTTCGAAGCCGACCCCCTGGCCATCGACGTCCCCTTCACATTCTACGGGGTGGTCCTGGCGCTCAACCTCGGCCTCTACTGGTGGTTCTTCAGGAGATACAGGCCCCCGCCGGAAGCGGCCGCGGGTGGCGGGAAGTGAGGGCGTCCGGGGGTACCCTGAGGGACGCGCTTAACTCGTCGCGCCCCGGGGGGTCGGTCGGGCCCGTAGCCCAGCACGGACAGGGCGTCAGCCTCCGAAGCTGAAGTGCGCAAGCTCAGAGACCGTGGGTTCGAATCCCACCGGGCCCGCTTAGAATCATAAGCGAATCCTTTATTATTATCGGCGCGCCCGCATATCGCCGCAGCATGACGAACACAGCGAAGTACAGGCACCTGCTGAGGGACGAGGACCTTGGGAGGTGGCACGACAACCTCGCGGCCAGCTCCCCCATAACGGCAGAGGTGTATCTGAGGACGCTCGGGCTCTACTGCGACCTCGCCGGCACCACACCAAAGGAGATCCTCAAGGACGGCCGCACGAAGAAGTTCAGGGACGGCTTCACGGACTTCGTGAGGCAGATGGAGAAGAAGGGGAAGACCGGCTCGTACATTACGAGGTTCAAGAAGGTCCTCCTGTCCTGGCTGTCGTACAACAACGTGGACGCCAAGCTCAGGGTGAACGTCAGGGGAGCCGCCGAAACGCCTACGATAGCCAACGAGAGGATCCCAAGCAAGGACGAACTATCACGGATCCTCAGGATGGCTTCCCCGCGAGGGAGGGTCTCCATAGCCATGATGGCCTTCAGCGGCTTGAGGCCGGAGAGCCTCGGGGACTACCTCGGCACCGACGGAATCAGGCTTGAAGACTTCACGGAAGCCAAAGTATCCACAAGAGGCATCAAGTTCGAGAAGACACCCACTATTCTGCTCGTGAGGAGGGCCCTGAGCAAGGCGAGGCACCCATACTTCACTTTCGTCTCGGGCGAGGCGATCGACTACATCTCGGAGTATCTCCACGAACGAATAAAACAAGGAGAGAAGCTGACCCCACAGAGCCCGCTCTTGGCGTTCGACCCCAGAGGAGTGAGGAAGAACCGCTTCCTGAGAACAATCCTGGCCATGAGGGACGTCAAGGAGGCAATCATCAAGGCCGGCTTCTCTTGGAGGCCCTACGTCCTAAGAGCATACTGCGACACCAACATGATAGTGTCAGAGTCGAAGGGGCACATCCCCCACCCGTACCTCCAGTTCCTGATGGGTCACAAAGGGGACGTAGAGGCCAGGTATTCGACCAACAAGGGCAGGCTCCCGCCCTCGACGGTAGAGGAGATGAGGGAGGCATACAAGAAGTGCGAGCCCCTCCTATCCACAAAGGCGGAGACAGCCAGCGAGGAGCAGATCAAGAAGACCATGAGGGAGCAGTTCCTCATAGTGGCGGGTTTCAGGAAGGAGGAGGTCGAGAGGATGAACCTGGGAGAGATGACCGACGAGGAATTGCAGAACGCAGTCAGGCAGAGGCTGGTCGGGGTGATGACAGGGAACGGGTCGAGGCAGAAGGTCATCCCGGTGCAGGAGGTCAGGTCGTACATCGGGCAGGGATACGAGTACGTCGCCTCGCTCCCCGACGGCGGGGCGATAGTCAAGGTCCCCTTCTGA
>JBJKSN010000042.1:0-4860 GCA_046703945.1 Nitrososphaerales archaeon
CTCCCGTCGGGCATCACCGTGAAGGAGTCGATGCCCGACCCGCATCTCAGGTGAGACGGCTCTCCCGAGAGGAGGGAATTCGTGACTCCTAGGAAGGGGACGATTCCCGGAACGCGTCCCGTCGTCCTAATCTGCTCGACCCACCACTTCGCGAGAGAGCTGACGCCAGCATTGTATCTCTCGATCCACGCCTCGGTGCCGTCTGAATTGCCCTCGCCGGCCTCCCAGAACATGCTGAAGCTCAGCTGCCAGTGGACGTGGTCGAAAAGTCCCGTCCCAAGAAGGTGGCGTACATTCTCCTCGATGTCCGTCCCTTCCTCCGCTGTCATCCTGGCCACCAGGTCGCCCCGGTACCCCTTCTCCCGGGCGGCTGCGACGCCCTGCATCACCCGGTCGTAGACTCCCCTTCCTCTGTCCTTGTCAGTCACCTCTCGCGTGCCGTCCACCGAGACAAGGATTGAGCGGAGCCTCGAGAGGTACTCGGTCTCGAGTCTGTCCAAGAACTGTCCGTTGGTTTGAACGACGAATCGTGCCGGAATGCTGTCCATGATCTCCGTCATGGTCTTCATCCTGAGGAGCGGCTCGCCCCCATAGAAGCCAACGATAGGGTCGCCGTCCCGCTCTAGGAACGAGGCCAGCTCCGATATCGGATATGTTATCTCCTTCGGCGGTGTGTTGCTCCCGCCCCCACAGTAGGTGCAGAAGAGGTTGCACTCCTTCGTGAGGATGACGTGATACTGCACGTCGACTCCTACTCGCTCCCGCCCGGCTGGGGGCTGGGAAAATCAGTCGGTGAGCTATTTCGGTAACTCCTTCCCTGGACATGACCTCCGTAGAATGGTCGGTCTTGCTTCCCCCTGGCTTGCTCATGCGCGCTTCGAACTCGCGCTTGGCAGTCCACGCGACCTTGCCCTACTTGTTCGGGGGTCGCCCTCAAGCTATGAACACGCACCGGGCAATTGCGTGCTGATGTATAACATTACTGAAACCACCGTTTCCCTAAGGAGACGAGGCAGGGTCGATACCCACCTTTCTGCGGAACTCCTCGAACTTGCTGTCCTTTCGCATCCGCGAGTAGAGCGGGTCTACCGTGATGTCGAACGGCCAGGAGTGCGTCTCTGCGAGCCGCATCAAAGCGGCGAACGCCTCGTCGAGGTCGCCCAGGGCAGCCCGGACCCACAGCGTCCCGAGTAGCCTGTACGACTCGTTCTCGTTGGCCATTATCCGCCCGAGCGCCCTCAACGCCTCCCTCCTCTTCCCAGAGACGCCGAAGAGCAGGGCGCTCGCAAGAAGGACCGTGGGTTCGCCCGGGCTCAGCCCGCTGGCCGAGTCGACCATCCTCTGGGCCTCTTCGAACTCCTTTTTCGCCATGTAATAGTCCGCGAAGAGGAGATAGGTCTTGGGGTCTTTCGGCTTCAGCTCGACCATCCTTTCTAGCACCTTCCTTGCCTCCGCATACCCGCCGGCGTGACAGGCCGCCGAGACCAGCATCTCAGCCGGATGGAAAGAGAGAGGGTCGAGCTCGTACGCCCTCCTGAACATCGCCAGGGCCCCAGGCTTCGAGCCGCTGACAGCGTCCAGGACACCGAGCGTCATGTACGCCTGGCTCAGGTTGGGGTTGATCCTCACCGCGGCTTCAGCCTCCGCCAGCGCCCCCTCGAACCTGTCGAACATCTGATGGACGCCAGACATGGCCGCGTGCGCTTCCGCCAGCCCGGGGTCGAGTTCGAGCGCTCTGGCTGCCGCCGCGTCCGCCTCCACCGCCGCCGCCGCGAAGTCGTGATACCCCGAGCTTCCCAGCATCTGCCAGGCGCCCGCCAGTTCGGCGTATGCCCGGGCGAAGCTGGGGTCCTTCGCGGTCGCTCCCTCGAGGAGGGATACCCTCTCTCTCAGGGTCGCTTCGCTGGTGTCGTAAGAGAGGTGCATCGCCTTCAGGTACAGGACGTACGCCTCTATGTCGTCGGTCTCTCTCTTGGGGGCGACCGAGAACACCCCGGTCGAAAGGGAGCGGGCCACCTTTGAGGCCACGTCGCTCTGGATGCCGAAGATGTCATCGAGCGACCCGTCGTAGTTGGACGACCAGAGGCGCTCCTCGCTGAGGGCGTCGATCAGCTGCACCGAGATCCTGACCTTGTTGCCCGCCTTCCTCACGCTACCCTCGATTAGCGAGCCGACCCCGAGCTCCCTGGCGATCTCGGAGAGCTTCTTGTCCCTCTTCCCCTTGTAGCTCATCATCGAAGTCCTGGCGACGACCTTGAGGTTCCTGATCTGAGAGAGCCTCGAGATTATCTCTTCGGTGAGGCCGTCGGCGAAGTAGTCGTCGTTCGGGTCAGGGCTGATGTTGAGAAAGGGGAGGACTCCCAAACGCTCCCTGGGGTTCGATTCGCGCGCCCCCTCGGGTCGGGGGCCTCCTGGTGCCTTCACCCTGTACAGCCCGAGCGGGACGTCGACGTTCTTCAGCTTGACGTCGCCCATCCTCTCGAACGCGAGCTCTGTCTTGTTCCGCACCTGGTCGTAGACCTGCTGGGAGATGCAGGTGCCTCCTGGCTCTGCGGCTTCTTGGATTCTGGAGGCAAGGTTGACCGCGTCGCCATAGATGTCGCGCCTCTCGTGCACCACATCTCCGACGTGGATCCCTATTCGAAGCTCTAACTTCCGCCTTGGGTGCGTCAACTCGTTCCGTCGTCCGATCTTGTCTTGCAGCTCGACCGCACAGTCAACCGCGTCCAGCGCGCTCTTGAACTCCACCAGGAAGCCGTCCCCGACCTCCTTCACCTCCGCCCCGCCGTGCGTGGTCAAGCAATGGCGGACGAGCTCTTGGAGTTCGTGCAGGAGTTCCACCGCGAGCGACTCGTTGACCTGCGAGATCCGGGTGTACCCCACCATGTCCGTGAACATGACGGCAGCGAGTCTTCTTTCCCCCTTGGCCACTAGAGCTCGATGGCGAGCGGGACGACTTTCCATAAAATGCTTCCGTCGGCCCGGACCTCGGGATGCGTCTCGCTGGCTGACCGTCTGCTCAGTCGTCTAGCGACTTGTCGCTTTCCCTGAGCCGATGGCTGAGCGTCTGCAGCACGGTCATCGCGATCTCGCTGTCGCTCCTGACTAGCCCCCTGAACTCCCAGGTCGAGAGCACGAGGCATGTCGTGGGGACGGCGGCGACCACGTCAGAGACTCTGGGATTGTTGTCTAGAAGGGACATCTCCCCAAAGAAATTGCCGCTTCCCAGCTTGGCTATCAGCTTCCCCTTGCGCCTGACCTCCACGGCTCCTTCCAGGATGAGGAAGAAGGAGACGCCCATCTCGCCTTGCTGCACTATCACCTTGCCCTCTGGGTACGAGAGCTGCTTTCCGCCATTTGCGATGGCCTTGAGCTGCTTGTCCTTCATGGCCGAGAACAGTGGCACGGAGCGGAGCTTCCTGGTCAAAGCCTCCGCGGATTCCTTGGCCAACATCCGAGCAACTGTAGCCGGTTGAGATAAGGGCATCGTTGGGGTCGGCGCGACGAACAACCGACTTATGCAACGGCCGTCGGACGAACGCTTATTCGCAAGGACATGGGATTGCTGAGAGGGGAGCGCTATGAGCAAGGAGCAGGAGGCACCCGAGACGAAAGGCGTCACGGTGAAGCTGCTTTCGACGGTCGACCTCGGCCCAGAGATAGAGGGCATGGCAGGGCGCAAGCTTCGAATGCGCATGGTGACCATCGAGCCCGGAGGTGTCATCGGCCCTATCCACGATCACAAGGGCAGACCGGGGGTGGTCTACATACTCCAGGGGAGCATCACCGACCACAGAAACGGCGTCGCAAAGGACTACGGAACGGGCTTGGGCTGGCCGGAGGACCGGAACACCACGCACTGGCTTGAGAACAGAGGGACGACTCTGGCCGTGGAGATCTCGGTCGACATACTGGCGCAAGAGTAGGCTCTGAGAGCAACTCTCGAGCGAGGGATGGCGCCTGTCGGCAACCTGGCAGAGGGTCTCGATGTCGAACGGTGAACGCGAGGAACGGCTACCTCCCATGTCCGAAGCCATGGGAGATCGCCTTCCATCCTGCTCCTACCGCGTTTCCGACACGCGTCTTCGTGGAGAGGTCGTTCGCGAGAGCTGAAAGGTGGGCCGTCAACACCTGGTATGCGTGGGTCCAGCTGGGCACCTTGGCCACAGCGGTATTCAGTCCTGGAGCGATCGTCTGCAGCAGGTGAGACGCGTCGCTATTCGCAGCGGCCGCCACAGCGGAGGCCGCAGTCCTTAGTGCATCGATTGTTTGCGGTGTCATCAACTTCTATCGTCGATGGTGTGTGCCGGGCCTGAGTTAATCCTACATTCCTGAACCTTCGTTCAAACGATTCTCGGATACTTCCACCTGATATTCCAGAAATCTGTTCGGCTCCGGCGGACGGATACATGTTCCTGAACGGATAAATAGCGTAGACCGTCGTTTTTCGCGTTGAACCGGGCGAAGAGGATTGTCCCGTTCGTCGCTTTCTCGCTGCTCTTGCTAGTTAACGTCGCCGCACCCACGATGGCTTTTTCGACGAATTCGCCGTTACTTCCCGACGCCCACCTTCCGCTCAGGTACATCGCTCCCCAGCAAGGGCACCAGGGCGGAGGTGGAAATGGAGGTGGAAAGGGAGGCGGGGGTGGAAGCGGTGGCGGCTCAAGTTCCTGCACGTCCACCATGCCTGGAGCGATCGGGGTGGCCTACACTCCATCGCAGATCAAGACCGCCTACGACTACGGCACTTCCACGGGTGCCGGGGAAACAATCGCGATAATCGACGCGTACGGAAGCTCGACGCTGACTAGCGACGTCGCGTGCTTCGACTCTACCTTCGGACTGTCCGCTTCCCAGCTG
>JBJKSN010000043.1:0-17938 GCA_046703945.1 Nitrososphaerales archaeon
GGGAGTACCGCAAGATAATCGAGGTGCTCTCCGAGGACGTGGCACCCATGGGCCTGGAGGTGTTCGAGGTGAAGGGGATCGACGGTACAGACGACTCCTCCCGCTTCCTCCTCAGGTTCAAGGAGCCTCCCACGGTCACAGAAGCGGAGACGTCTGGGATCAGGATAGACGACCTGGCTGTGCTGGCCGCCACCATCGCCTTCGTCAACTCAAAGACCGGGCGCGCTGCCAGGCGTGAAGTCGAGCAGTTCCTGAGGGAGAAGTTCCCGAGGTGGCGGGTGGATTACTCGTTGGACAGGTACGTGAAGCGCGGCTACCTTGAGCAGGACGAAAGGACCATGCTCCACATAGGATGGAGGACGCGGGCAGAAGTGGACGAGAAGACTCTCATGACGCTGATACTCTCCCGCGCTCAGGAAGCGGCGAAGAAGTAGCGCCTGCGCAGCGCTTCCCGCTCCCCTTCGATGACGAGCTCGACGATGTCCGTCCCCTCCTTCCTCATCTTCGCCGCAAGCGCGGCGGCTTCTGCCAGTCTGATCCCCCTCCCCGCTATGAGCATGTCCGCAGCGTGGCCGTAGTCTTTCCTGAGGTCGGCGGACCTCCTGAGCGCCTCGACTAGCTTCAGTTTGGCCCCGGTAAGCGACGTCCTGCTCCTGGCCTTCATGGCCAGCGAGAAGACGTTCTCATAGGAGTCTGTCGATAGCCCCAGCGCCTGCTTCCCGCAGGAAGGACAGGCGTCTAGGCCCTCGAGGTCCGCGACCTTCCTGAGTTCAAGGAAGTTCCAACAGCTGGTGCAGACGGCCACGAGGAAGGTCTCGTTGACCCTGGCCCTGGTCGACTGTTTCAGCAGCGCCTTCAGCCGCTCCGGCGAGACTATCTCGCCTCTCCGGCTGATCTCTTCCACCCCGATCCTCGCGATGGGGGTTAGTCCGTCGTACTCGACCAGTTTGACTTCTATGGCCCCAGCGCTCATCTTCTCCACCACGTCCACAGACGCGGAAAGGTCGAAGTCATCATGGAATATCATGCTCATCGCCTCATCGTACACCGGGGTGTCCCTGAGGGCCTCGATTATCCCGGAAATCGAGACGCTGGCGTAGTCTGCGTCCTTGGCGATGGCGCCGCACTTCTTGCCCGCGTGGATCAGCCGGCGCTTGAAGATGCCGCTCCTCTCTATCGCCTTCTCCGTGGCCGCTCTCAGGTCCAGCCTGCTGAGCCCGTCCATCACCGAAAGGACGGCGGCTGGAGTGACCTCGGCCTCGATCACTATCCTGTAGGGGTCCTGGTGGACGGCCACCGACTGGCCTATCTGCTCCGAGATCAGGTGCCCGATCACCCGGGCCAGCAGCCGGTTCACCCTGTGTCCGAAGGCGGCCTGTATGACCAGGTACCTGTCCCACTTCTCGATGGTCACCAGCCGCTCGGAGGGGATTGGGAGCTTCGCCGCGTGCTGCTCGGCGACTTCCTTCAGCGCCTCTCTCAGGGCGTCTCTGGGGACCGGATAGGTCACGGTCATTTCGTCTAGGTACTCCTCCTCCTCCCCCTTCTCTAGCTCCTCTGCATACCTCCTCCGCACGGAGCCGACCTCGGCGGCGACTTCCCTCGGGACCGGAATCTCGTCCCCGACCCAGTGAGGGACGGCTCCCGTGGGGTCATCTTCGGCCTTCACGTACACCTTGTTCCCGTAGATCTGCTCTATCTTCCAGCACCTGCCTGCCTCAACGAACTTCACCCCCACCTCCCCGTACTCTGAAACGAAGGCCTCGTCCAGGGTGCCGACGAACGTCCCCCCTTCGATGACGAGGTACTGCTTCTCGTCAGGGATCATTGAAAGGTTGTCGAAGTAGTACTGGAAAAGCGGTTTGACATCCCTGGCGCGGAACACCTTGCCGTCCGACTCGCTGTAGTAGGCCAGCCGGGGGTAGCGCTCTCGCATGTAGGTGAGCGTCTTCCTCAGCTTCTCCGCGTCCAGCTCGGCGTAAGCGTAGCTCCGCTTGAAGAGCGCCATCAGGTCGTCGAAGTTCCAATTGGGCTGCTCTATGAGCAGCCCCGAGACCTGGTGGATGGCCACGTCGTACGGGTTGAATATCGGTTCGAGGGGCTCGAGCTCCCCCACAGCTGCCTTCCTGCAGAGCACCGCGGCTTCCAGGGTGTCGTCCGAGTCCTGGGTGATGACCAGACCCTTCGAGACCTCGCCGACCTTGTGGCCGCTGCGCCCCACCCTCTGGATCAGCCGGGTGACCTGCCTCGGGGAGTTGTACTGTATCACGTACTCCAGGAACCCTATGTCGATGCCGAGCTCGAGGCTGCTCGTGCATATGACTCCCATGAGCTTCCCCTCCTTGAGGCTCCTTTCGACCGCCTCCCGGGTCGCCTTTGACAGCGAACTGTGATGGACCGCTATGGGGAAGCCGGGGTCCCATACCCTGAACCGGCTCGACAGGGCTTCGGCTTCTGACCTCGTGTTGGTGAATATGAGGACCGACTTGTACCTCTCCACCAGCTCCCTGACGGTCCTGAGCCTGGCCGCCACCTCGGGGAAGGAGTAGATCGCGTCTGCGAGGATCCTGTCGTCTCCGGTCGCCTTCGGCGACACCACCTTCAGCGACAGGCTCTTCTCGACGGGGACCCGCACCACTTCGCACTTCCTCCCTGACCCGACCAGGAACTGGGCGATCTTCTCCGGAGAGCCGACGGTGGCCGACAGGCCGACTACCTGGAACTCTTTCTCTGCCACGTCCCTCAGCCTTTCCAACCCGACGCTAAGCTGGCTCCCCCTCTTGTCTTCCGAGAGCTCGTGCACTTCGTCTACCACCACCCATCTGAGCTTGGTCAGGTTCTGCCTGATCCGCCTCCCCACGAGGAGGATCTGGAGGGTCTCGGGGGTCGTGATGAGTATGTCGGGAGGGGCCAGGCTGAGGTTGGTCCTCTCTGCCTGGCTGCTGTCCCCGTGTCTCACACCGAGCCTGATGTCGAAGCGCTTGCACCACCACTGCATCCGGTCGAGCATGTCCCGATTGAGGGCCCTCAGGGGCGTGATGTAGAGCAGCTTGGTCCCCTTTTCCCTGGGCTCCCCCTCGCGGATTATGGCGTCCAGGATGGGGAGCAGGGCCGCCTCCGTCTTCCCTGTCCCCGTGGGGGCCATGAGGAGGGCGTTCTTGCCTTCGCTGACTATGGGGAGGAGCCTCTCCTGGGGGTCAGTGGGGGAGTCGAAGCCGCGTTCTTTCAGGGCTGCAACGAGCGGGGGCGACAGCATCTGGAAGACGTTCTGCTCCTGCACCACTAATCGCTCCTGGGGTCTACTAGGTGCTGCGTCAAGAATCAGCCGAAACCCCCTCTCCACTCCAATAAGTTTGCGGTCGACCGAACGCCGAGCCCACTCGGACGGTGAAAGTGAGTTCGGACCGTGAATATCGCCTTAAATATCGGACTATAACATACGTTATTGAACGCAGGATGCCTGGCCTCATAAGTCCCTATGAGATAGTCGCGAAGTCTGCCCTGCCGGCCCTGAGGGCCATGGTGGCGAGGAGGCTCCAAGAGGATTACCACCTGACCCAGCAGGAGGTCGCGAAGCGGCTCGGCGTGACCCAGGCTTCTGTCAGCAACTATGCGAGAAAGACCAGAGGGGTCATGGTGAACCTCGAAGGGGACGCGACGGTGGTGAAGGCGGCGGACGAGATCGCCAAGGAGCTCTCTTTGGACCACCCTGACACCAGGGAGGCGCTCCGGTCGATGACCGAAGTGCTCGACTACATCCGTTTCAACAAGATGATGTGCATCCTTCACGGCGACCTGGAGCCGGACTTCCGGGTGGAAGGGTGCTACGCCTGCGAAGGCACCTTTTCAGTAAAGGATTTTGACAGGCTGAAGTTGCTAGTCGGCAACTGACCTTGTTAGCCGACCCGAAACCCCGATGGCTCACCGTGGGGCCACCCGCAGGGGAGAACTATGGTGACCTGAAGGGCCTTTTCGGCCGTCTGAACCTCCACACAGTCTGCGAGGAGGCACACTGCCCGAACGTCCAGGAGTGCTGGGGGGGCAGGACGGCCACGCTGATGCTCATGGGGGATGTCTGCTCGCGGGCTTGCCGGTTCTGCATGGTCACTCCTGGCAAGCCCCAGGGGGCTCTGGACGAGCTCGAGCCCGAGAACGTAGCGTTCGCCCTCTCTCAGATGGGCCTGACATACGTGGTCCTCACTTCAGTGGACAGAGACGACCTGCGAGACGGCGGCGCGTCTCACATCGCCCGTACGATCAGGTCGGTCAAGGAGAAGAATCCCGGGACTCTAGTCGAAGTCCTGATTCCTGACTTCCAGGGGGACCTCGAAGCCTTGATGGAAGTGGTCGAAGCGCGGCCCGACGTCATAGCCCACAACATCGAGACGACGATCTCTCTCTCTGGCAGGGTCAGGGACCCGAGGGCCAGCTACTGGCAGTCGCTCTCCGTCCTGCGGAACGTGAAGAAGCTTGACGACCGCATCTACACGAAGTCCTCGATAATGGTCGGGCTCGGGGAGACCGAAGAGGAGGTGTGTCAGGCAATGACGCACCTGCGGCAGGCCGACGTGGACTTCCTCACGCTGGGGCAGTACCTCCGTCCTTCTGCCCGCCACCTGAAGGTAGTCGAATACGTCGACCCTGCGCAATTCAGTCGGTATCAGGCCCTGGGGGAAGCGCTCGGGTTCCTCTACGTGGCGTCGGGCCCGCTGGTTCGGAGCAGCTATCGCGCCGGCGAGTTCTTCATCAGGACAGCCATCAAGAACAGCTCGAAGTCCCACCATTCTTATATGGGCGGCGAGCCCCGAAAACAGCCTTGACCGAAGCGGACTCCATGAAGAGGTCGGGCTCTGACGCGGTCCCCCGAATCTTCAGCGAGTCTGACTTCAACTTCACCGCTCCCGAGGAGTTCCTCTTCCAGAGGCTGTCGCCCGACGGGGTCATCAGGGGGAAGGACCCCAACCTGTCGCCGGAGGCCCTGAAACGGATCTATGAGCAACTGGTCTTCGGTCGCTTGTTCGACGAGAAGGCCACCAACCTCTCGACCCTGAGGGAGATCGGGACCTATGCGCCAGGAAAGGGGCAGGAGGCGGCACAGATAGGCCCTGTCAACGCTCTGGACCAGGGCGACTGGTACGTCCCCATGTACCGAGACTCGGCGGGGATGCTCGCGTTCGGGATGCCTCCGGTCAAGCTGCTGCAATACTGGGGCGGAGACGAGAGGGGGATGCAGACCCCCGAGAGCCTGAACATGCTCCCCATCGCGGTGCCGGTCGCCACGCAGCTCCCCCATGCCGCAGGGCTGGCGATGGCGAAGAAGCTGCAGGGAGAGAAGTCCGTGGTGTTCGTAGTCACGGGAGACGGAGGCACCTCCAAGGCAGACTTCCACGAGTCGCTGAACATAGCAGGGGTCTACGACCTCCCCGTAATCTTCGGGGTGGAGAACAACCAGTGGGCGCTCTCAATCAAGAGGGGCGCGCAGACGGCCTCGAAGACCATCGCACAGAAGGCGGTCGCCTACGGCTTCGAAGGCATACTGGTCGACGGCAACGACGTGATCGCCTCCTACGAGGCCACCAAGTACGCGGTCGACAAGGCGAGGCGGGGCGGGGGTCCGACCCTGATCGAGTACTCCACCTACAGGCTCGGCCCACACACCACGGCTGAACTGGTCTCGAACAAGCTCAAAGCGCCGGACGAGGTCGTGGAATGGGAGCGGAGAAGCCCGCTGGTCAGGTTCGAGAAGTACCTGAGGGCCAGGGGCCTGCTGGACGACAGGGGAAAGGAGGCTGCAGTCGCCGCAGCCCAGGAAAAGATGAACGAGGCGATAGCGGCCTACAGAGGGATGCCGCCCGTGGACCCAACCACGATCTTCGACTACACGTTCTCTTCCCCAACCTCCGTCCTGGCGGGGGAGAAGGCCGAGTTCCTCGGAGAGGCGCCCAGCCAGGGCGCGCCGAAGCCGGAGCCGACGGCGACCGGTGGGAAGCCTGGCGTCAACATCAGAAACGCGGTGAACATGGCCCTGAGGGAAGGCCTGCAACGCGAAAAGAAGATGGTGATATTCGGGGAGGACGTGGGCAAGAACGGCGGCGTATTCCAGGTCACCCGCGGGCTCTTCGACGAGTTCGGCCCAGGCAGGGTCTTTGACACCCCCCTCGCCGAGCTCAGCATCGCAGGCATCTTCGTGGGACTGTCCATCGGCGGCATGGTACCGGTGGCAGAATTCCAGTTCGACGGCTTCACATTCCCTGCCTTCGACCAGATCTTCAGCCACATCGCCCGGATGAGGAACAGGACCAGAGGGAGGTTCGCTCCCAGAGGCGTCATACGGTTCCCCTACGGGGCCGGGATAAGGCCGCCCGAGCTCCATTCAGAGTCGCCCGAGGCCTACTTCGCCCACACCCCAGGCCTGAAGGTCGTGGTCCCTTCGACCCCCTATGACGCGAAGGGCCTCCTCGCTTCAGCGCTGACCGACCCTGACCCGGTGGTGTTCATGGAGCCGAAGAAGATCTACGACTCCCCCAAGACCGAGGTGCCCGAGGAGGATTACCGCATCCCCCTGGGCAAGGCGAAGGTGGTCAGAGAGGGTAGCGACGTCACGCTCGTCTCCTACGGCGCGATGATGGTCCCCACCATGCAGGCGGCGGAGGCGCTCAGCTCGGAACACTCTGCCTCTGCCGAGGTGGTGGACCTGCGGACCGTCTCTCCCATCGACTTCGAGACGGTGGTCGGGTCGGTGAGGAAGACCGGGAGGCTCATAGTGATCCACGAGGCCCCCCACAACGTAGGCATCGGCGCGGAGGTCGCGGCTACGGTGGCCGAAAGAGCCCTGGACTCCCTGAGGTCCCCTGTCAAGAGGGTGACAGGCTACGACATACCGATACCTCTGGCGAAGCTCGAGGACAACTACATCCCGAGCAAAGAACGGATAGTCAAGGCCGCGCTGGACCTAGTCAACTACTGATTCGCCCCATGCAGTAAGCCCGCTCCCTACCTGCGATCAGGGGCCCTCCCCCACCGGGGCTGAGCAATGACACGGCTCCTCCCCGCCGTTCCCTCCACGTGAGCAGCGCTACAGAGTTTTTAAGCCCCTGTCCCCACTTGAACGTTGGATGGACTTCAAGCTGCCCGACCTAGGTGAAGGGATTACCGAGGGAGAAGTTCTCAAGTGGATGGTGAAGGAAGGGGACCAGATCAAGGAGGACCAGCCCATCGTCGAAGTAATGACGGATAAGGTGAACGTCCAGATCCCCTCTCCCCGTAGCGGGAGGGTGTCGAAGCTGCTGGTGAAGGAAGGAGACATCGCAAAAGTGGGCCAGACGATACTGGTCATCGATGACGGCACCTCCGTGGCCCAGGCGGCTCCCCCGGCGCAGACCCAGCCTAAGCAGGCTCCTGCCCAGGCTCCTGCCCAGGCGGCTGTCCAGGTACCACCCGCCTCTCCGGCGCCTGTCAGGCCTGTCCTCGCTACTCCGGCCACGAGGAAGCTGGCGAGGGAGCTCGGAGTGGACATCGCGAGGCTGCACGGGTCAGGACCTCAGGGAAGGGTGACCGACGACGACGTGAGGAAGTCTGCCGCACGGCCTGTCCCAGGTGCCGCCGTCGTCCAGGGACCCCCACCGACGAGAGGAGGTCCAAGGGAAGAGATCGTCCCGCTGAGAGGGCTGAGGAGGACCATATCCGAAAGGATGGTGAAGTCCCTGCGAACCGGGGCCCAGGTCACGCACGTAGACGAGGCGGACATGACAGAGCTCGTCCTCCTGAGGGACGCTTTCAAGGGGAGCGCCGAGAAGAGGGGCGTCCGTCTCACCTATCTCCCTTTCATAATCAAGGCGCTGGTCCCGGCGCTCAAGGAGTTCCCTTACGTCAACTCGTCCCTGGATGAGGCGGCCGGGAACATCATCCTGAAGAAGTACTACAACATAGGAATTGCAGCCGACACCGAACAGGGGCTCGTGGTGCCGGTGGTGAAGGACGTCGACAGGAAGGACATATTCGAACTGGCTGGGGAGATAGCAAAGCTCTCTGAGAAGGCCAGGACCGGGCAGCTCGGCCTGGACGACGTCCGAGGCTCCACCTTCACCATAACCAACGTCGGGGCCATAGGGGGCCTGTTCGCCACGCCCATAGTCAACCTCCCCGAGGTCGCCATCCTCGGGCTCCACAAGATCGCAAAGCGGCCGGTCGTCCGCGACGGCAAGATAGAGATCAGGGACACGACCTACCTTTCCCTCTCCTTCGACCACAGGGTGGTTGACGGCGCCTATGCGGCGCGGTTCACCTCGAGGCTGATCGACACGATTCAGGACACAAAGAAGCTGCTGGCCGAAGTCCTGTAGACGGAGCCTGGTCCCAGCAACGTTTAAGCCCGCGAGCGCCTCCGACCCCAGTCGTCCATGTTGGAAGCAGACGTCGCCATCATCGGGGGCGGGCCCGGCGGTTATGTCTGTGGCATCAGGTCGGCCCAGCTCGGCCTGAAGACTGTGGTCATCGAGGCGGACAGGCTGGGAGGAGAGTGCCTGAACTACGGCTGCATCCCTTCGAAGTCGCTCATCACGGTGTCCAAGCTGGTCGACAAAGTCAAGGAAGCCGAGAAGTTCGGCGTAAGGGCCTCCGGGGTCTCGGTGGACTTCATCCAGCTACAAAAGTGGAAGTCCGAGGTCGTCTCGAAGCTCGTCAGCGGCGTGGAGGGGCTCCTCCGAGGATACCATGCCACCGTCGTCTTCGGACTGGCTGAGGTCGTGTCGAAGGACAGGCTGGTGGTGACCACGTCCAAGGGAAAGGAAGAAGTCTCCTTCAAGAGCCTGGTGATCGCCACGGGGACCCGCACTTCGAGCCTCCCAGGCCTCGAGTTCGACGGCGACCTGGTGATAAGCTCGAAGGAGGGGCTGGAGCTGAAGGGGGCTCCCGGCCGCCTGGTGATAGTAGGTGGAGGCGCCATCGGGTTGGAGTTCGCTTCCATGTTCCAGAAGTTCGGGAGCCAGGTCACGATCGTGGAGATAATGGACCAGCTCCTGCCGGGGACCGACCCCGAAGTCGTCCGAGTCGTCCAAAGAAAGCTCGAGGCCAAGGGCGTGAAGGTTCACCTGAAGTCGAAGGTTTCCCGCATAGCGAAGAAGGGCTCGGAAGCCGAGGTCGAAGTGGAGACGCCCGACGGGAGGCTGACGGTCGTGGCCGACAAGGTCCTCGTGAGCGTCGGGCGGAAGCCCAGGACAGAGAAGCTCAACCTCGATGCCATCGGCGTCCGGACTGACCCGAGGGGTTACGTCATGACCGACGAGAGGATGCAGACGAACGTCCCGGGGATCTACGCCATCGGAGACGTCAGGGGCCCCCCTCTCCTGGCGCACAAGGCTTCCAAGGAGGGGATAGTGGCGGCAGAGTGCATCTCCGGCCTCCCGTCTGCCGCGGACTGGAAGGTCGTCCCCGACGCCGTCTTCTGCGACCCCGAGGTCGCCACGGCAGGCCTGACCGAGGCGAAGGCCATCGAAGCAGGCTACAAGGTGGTGCGGAGCCGGTTCCCGTTCGCCGCCCTGGGCAGGGCCCTCTCGGCCGGCGAGCCTGAAGGGTTCGTCAAGGTCGTATCAAGCGAAGGCGACGGTCTCGTCCTGGGGGTGCAGATTGTGGGCCCCGAAGCGTCGAACCTGATAAGCGAGGTGGCGCTTGCCATCGAGATGGGCGCCACGGTGGAGGACATCGCCCTTACGGTTCACCCGCATCCCACCCTGCCTGAGGCGATCATGGAGGCGTCAGAGTCGGCGTCCGGCCACCCAGTCCACCAGCTCAGGACATGAACTGCTCTCTCCTAGACCTCGGCGCCATGGAGTACGGGGAAGCGCTCGAGCTCCAGAGGAATCTAGCCGCCAGGAGAGCAAAGGGAGAGGTCCCAGACTCGCTCATCCTCGTCGAGCACCCGCACGTTGTCACCCTGGGTAGGAAGACGACCCCGGACAACTTCAGGCCTCAGAAGGTCCCGGTCTTCCAGGTGGAGCGCGGTGGCGACGCCACCTACCACGGCCCGGGCCAGCTGGTCGGCTATCCGATCTTCCTGCTGAAGGACCACGACGTCCGACGCCACGTCCGGAGCATCGAAGAGGCGATCATCAGGACGGCCGCAGGCTTCGGCATCGGCGCGGAGAGGCTGGAAGGGCATCCGGGAGTCTGGGTGAGCGGCAAGAAGCTCGCCTCCATCGGGGTCGCGGTCACTGACTGGGTCTCTTATCACGGGTTCGCTCTCAACGTCGGCACCGACTTGAGCTACTTCGAGCTCATCAGGCCCTGCGGCCTTGACCCATCCACCATGACCTCGATGGATAAGATACTCGACCGGCACCTGCCCTTCGGCGAAGTCAAGGCCCGGTTCATCCGGGAATATTCGGCGGCCGCCGGCCTGGAGTTCTCGCACCATCCCTTGGCGCTCCGCCCTTAGGCGACAAGATTTTAGCACACGGTGAGGCGGCCTTTTCCATGCCCAAGAAGCCCTCCTCAGCCAAGAAGCCGGCCCGCAAGGTAACCTATGTCACGCTCTTCGCAGACGACAGCCTCGACCCGAAGTATGAAGCTGCTCTGAAGCGGCTCGAAGGGAGGCTCGGTCAGAGCCATCCGATGCACATCGACGGGAAGGAGGTGTGGTCAGAGGCGGGGGAGTTCGAGGTGCGGAGTCCCATAGACACGACCGTAGTGGTCGGGAAGTTCCAGATCGGGACCAGGGAGCACGCCAAGGCTTCCATCGCCGCGGCGAAGAAGGGGTTCGGGGTCTGGAGCGCGAAGCCGTGGCAGGACAGGGTCCGCGCCTTCGACAGGTACGCGAAGCTTGTAGACGAAAGGAAGTTCGACATCGCGGCGGCGATAACCTACGAGGTAGGGAAGAACAGGCTCGAGGCCCTGGCCGAGTGCTGGGAGGCCATCGACGCGGTGAAGTACTACGCCGGGCTGATGAGGAAGGAGAAGGGATACGCCATCCGCATGGGACCGGGAGGGCCTGGCGAGCACAACACGGACGTGCTGAGGCCCCACGGGGTCTGGCCTGTGGTGTCTCCGTTCAACTTCCCGTTCATGCTCGCGAACGGCATGGCCATGGGGGCCCTCATGACCGGGAACTCTGTGATACTGAAGCCTACGAGCGCTGCCCCGCTCACCGGCCTCATGCTATACCACCTCTATGTGGACTCGGGAGTCCCTCCGAGCGCGGTCAGCTTTGTCACAGGCCCAGGCGGGAACTTCGAGGATGAGTTCGTCTCGAACCCTGACGTCGACGGGATTGCGTTCACAGGCTCGAGGGACGTCGGGATGAGGCTCTTCAGGCGCTTCCACACCGAACAGCCATACCCCAAGCCCATCCTTCTGGAGATGGGGAGCAAGAACCCCACCATAGTCACGGCGAAAGCTGACATCTCCAAGGCCGTGGAGGGGACGGTCCGGGCTGCCTTCGGCTACAGCGGACAGAAGTGCAGCGCGACCTCCCGCGTCTACGTACAGGAAGGGATCAAGGACAGGTTCCTCAAGGCGCTGAAGGAAAGGGTGGAGAAGGTAGCCGTGGGCGACCCCAGGGAAAAGCGGACCTTCATGGGGCCGGTCATCAACGCCAAGGCGGTGGACACGTTCAGGAAGGCGACTGACGAGGCGAAGCTGTCAGGCGCGCGCCTGGTCTCAGGTGGAGCTGTCCTGGAGGGGGGGAAAGAGCGGAACGGCTTCTATGTCTCTCCCACGGTGGTGGCGGACCTCCCCGAGGACAACAGGCTGGTCAAAGACGAGCTGTTCGTCCCGTTCGTGGTCGTGAACGGCTTCTCGGGGCTGGACGAGGCGCTCGACAGGGCCAACTCGACGGACTACGGCCTCACCGCGGGGATATTCTCCAAGGACAAGAAGGAGGTCAAGAGATTCTTCGACGGCATAAAGTTCGGCGTGACCTATGCGAACAGGAGCGGCGGGTCCACGACCGGAGCCTGGCCGGGCGCGCAGTCGTTCACCGGGTGGAAGGCCAGCGGAGTGACGGGGAAGGGCGTCGGGAGTCCCTACTACCTCCTGACGTTCCTCAGAGACCAGTCGCAGACGGACGTCGTCTAGCTAGAGCGGCAGCGCGAAGAGCGCGACCGCCACTGCGACGTCGACCGGCCACCACACGGGGATTTCCATCCTCCCTGCCCCGATGCTCCCCATCAGCGTGGTGGTCCAGTCCTTCTTGGAGACTGGGCTCCCGCGCCAGATGAAATACACCATGTCTTCGAACACCGCCAGGAAGAAAACGTTACCTGCCCAGGCTGTGAGCGAGGTCGAGAACGAGACAATGACGAAGAGCGGGAGGAGCAGGTAGAAGTGGTAGGGGGCTATCTGCCAGAAGACGGGCTTCTCCACGAAGCCCTCGGCGGTCTTCGTCCAGTCGCGCTCGTACCTGTTTACGTACCTGTACTCTATCCCTGCGTAGACTATCCCGAAAGCGACGACCCTGATGAACGCCCCAGGGTCGAACAACTCACTTCAGAGGCACGTAAAGGCTCGAGCGGCTCGCGCCGATGCCTGGCGTACCGTGGACGACCTTCTTGTTCGTGATCACATACTCCCCCAGGTATCTCCCTATCATCTCTGGCTTGACTTCTAGGGCGACGAACTCCCTCCCGTTATGGACCGCAATGGTGAGCCCCACCATGGTCGGGAGTATGATCATGTCCCTGGCGTGGGTCTTGATCTGACCCTCGAGCTTCCCCTCCTTGATGGCCCTGGCGTCTTCAAGGACCTTCCGCTTGTCTTCCGACACGCCACGGTTGAGTGAGCGCCGCGCCCTGGACGGCAGGAGCTCGAGAAGAGCTTCGGTGGACATCGAATTGAGCTCTTCGATGGTCTTCCCTCTGTATCTGAACTCCTTCGGCATCTACTTCGAGACCTCCGCGCTGGCCCTGGCCAATCTCTTTCTTCCTGTCTTCCTGGGCGCTATTAATCCTACCTTCCTCCCTGGGGGAGCGTTCCTTGAGGTACTGGTGGACTTGCCGGGGTGCTGGTGCCTGCCGCCCCCGAACGGGTGGTACACCACAGCCATGGCAATGCCTCTCATCCGTGGGTAGACACGCCCCGAGGCCCTCATGGCATGGTGCCTGGCGCCTGCGGTAAGGAACGGCTTCTCTCTCCTGCCGCCGCCGGCCACCTCGCCGACCATCGCCCTGCAGGTGTCGCTGATCAGGATGTTCCTCCCTGACGGCAGCTTGACTATCGCCTTCCCGTTCGCCTTTGAGAAGAGAACTGCCGAGGTCCCGGACGCCCTGACGAGCCTGCCTCCGTCCCCCGGACGAATCTCGACGTTGCAGACGCGTGTCCCTTCGGGGATCTTGGACAGGGGCATGATGTTCCCTCCGTTGACCTGAGAAGCGGCCCCGAGAGAGACCTGTTGTCCCACGGACATGCCGGCGACGGCGGGTACGTACGTGTACCTGTCACCGTCGAGCTTGAGCTGAGCCAGGGGAGCGCTCCTGCCGCGCTCGTCCAGGATCGCGGTCACGGTCGCCTGCCCGTCTGACCCGGCCTTCGGATACCGGACAGGGGCGATCTTCCCCTTCTTGGGCGCCCTGAACTGTATCCCTGCCTTCCCGCGCCTACGCTGAAGTATTCTCTTGCCCATCTTTACACGAGCCCCATCTTGGTGGCCAACTCAGCGGCCTTCCCAGCCTCCGCCAGCCTGACGAACGCCTTCTTCCCCCTGGTGGTCCTTGAAGTGTTCACGGTGTCCACGTCGACCTCATAGAGGGCCTGAACGGCGTTGGCTATCTGAGTCTTGGTCACCTTGTCGTCGACGACGAAGCACAGCTTGTTCTCCCGCTCTATCTGGTCGAAGGTCCTTTCAGTCACGTAGGGCCTCTTCAGAATCTTCTGGGCGTCTTCAAGCCGCATCTAAGACGCCGCCCCCTTTGCCCTCGAGCCGAGCGAGCTCAGCGCCGACTCGGTCCAGATCGTAAGCCTCCCCGGTACGCCCCCCGGCGCCAAGTCCAGGACGCTCAGCCCTTCGACCCTGATGACCCCTACCCCAGGTATTCCTCCGGCAGCCTTCCCTACGCCCCGGTCGTTGGTAACCACGATCAGCGGCCCCACGCCTGTCCGGTAGACCCTTCCCCTGAGGCGCCT
Organism: Nitrososphaerales archaeon; assembly: GCA_046703945.1. Lineage (GTDB taxonomy): Archaea > Thermoproteota > Nitrososphaeria > Nitrososphaerales > Gagatemarchaeaceae > UBA183. The sequence continues at coordinate 14,113 of JBJKSN010000043.1, forward strand.
CTTCCCGGAGTTGCGCTTGACGTGAGAGTCTACCCTGTGGAGTTCCTCCTTCAGCTCTGCCTTCTCGAGGAACGAGACCAGCTCCCCTGTCTTCTCCACCGTCTCGATGTCGTCGGCGACGACCATGGGGAGGGAGACCTTGGCCACCCTGTGCCCCCTTGCCCGCACGGCGTCGATGTTGGCGGTGAACGCGATGGCCGAGTTGGTGGCGAGCCTCTTCTCCTTCTTGTTCACGCCCAGGTGGATCACCTTTTCAGACCTCGGCGGATGAGGAAGCCGTCCTTTCACCACGCTGGCGACCCCCGCGGCGAGGCCGCTCTTCGAGTACCTCTCGCCCTTCACCCTCGGGATCCTCGACTGTCCCGTACCTGTAGGGGGGCTGTGGGTCTCCGCGGTCGTCCTCTCTCCGGCCATGGGGTCTCTCCCCTTCGGCTGGAGCTTGTGTGACCCGACCAGCCAGAACATCCGTTTCACCAGGTCTGGCCTGAGCTCGGTGGAGAAAACGTCCGGAAGCTCCACCTCCCCCGATGGCTTCCCGTTCAGATCGAGGACTTCTGCCTTCATCTGACTCTCGCCATCGTGCTCACTTCTATCACCTGGGGCGGATTCTCGCTCTTCGAGAATCCTCTAGCCCTCATCCTGACCATGACGAACCTCCGCGCCGGTCCAGGGACCGAGCCCCTGACCACGGCGTACTCCCCGGCCACATTGCCGAAGTGCTCAAATCCACCGCTGGGCGTCACCGGATTCGCAGAAGCGTTCCCTACCATCAGTATCCTCTTTCCAGTCTCGGTCCTCTGATGGAATCCCATCTGCCCTGCTCTCGCGATGGTGTACATCACGGCCGCCGGGTGCCAGGGGCCTATGACCCCGACCGCTCTGACGGTCTTTCTGGACTTGTGCTGCTTCCTCTTGACCCCGAACCTTGTGATCGGACCTTCGTACCCCTTCCCCTTGGTGATGCCGAGGACATCCACGTACATCCCTGCCTTGAACATGTCAGTGAATTTGACCTTCTTGCCGATGAGCCCCAGCACGAACTCGGCCTGCCCCTTCACGTCTCCGCCGGACACTCCCACTTCCATGACTATGGGCTTCTTCTGCGAGAGACCGACGTCGCGGGGTATCGAGGACACCAGGGCGGCCACCCTGCTGACCTTGTCTATGGGCAGCTTGTCGGCTGTCGTCTGGTTGGCCTGCCTGAGGTCCGCAATGGCCATGTCCTGGCCGTTCTCATGCTTGTAGAGCCTCAGCCCGATTATCTGCGAGTCTGGGATGGCGAGGACGCTGGAGAGGTTGAAGAGAGGCTTCCCGAAGTTAGGGGTCTTCGCCCTGTCGTCCACGGTGATCACATGAGCGGTCCCTGCCTTGTACCCTGGGAAGCCCAGGAGCGTCGGCTTGTCCGACTCTACCTTAGGCCAGGTCCTGATCCGTGGAACGAGGCTCTTTGCCCGTCCCCTTGGCCTGTATGCGAGGCTGCCTCTGCGAGGCGCAGAATGCTTCCTATGTCCCAATTCACGCTAAACCTTCCTTTTCTTATGGCCCGTTTTACGGTTCGCACTTAAGCTTTCCCGGTTGAGACGACCCCCAGGAGCCCCAGACCTGCGAAGATCGCCTCCTCGGTCCTCACGGTCTCTACGTGCTGCTCCGGATAGAGGTTCACCACGAAGTCTGCTTTGCCCATGAGCTTCTGCCCAAAGATCTCGTAGAGCCCCTTCGATGGCGGGCCGAAGATCAGCTTGACGCCGCCGGCAGCCTGGACGGCCCTGGCGAGCTCTCCGATGACGCCTCCCATGGGCTGCCCGAGCCGCGAAGTAGCGATCTTGACTGAGAACCTCCTGTCCTCCAGCACTTCGGCGACCGTCTTGCCTTCGACAGCGTACCCCCAGTATTCTCCCGCCTCCTCCTTGGTGACTGCTTCTGCCACGAAGGGTCGGACGGCCGCCACTTTCACAGTGACGCGCTTCCCGGCAGGGAGCCTCTCCCCGAGCTTGACGCTGGCATCAAGCCCGACGTCGACGGTGCCGTCTCCGTTGGTCACCCCCTCCCTGACATCCCCAACGGAGACCTTGTCGAGGGGTACCCTGGGCTTGTGGGATGGAATCCGCAGCGGGGGGAGGATGCCGGCGTACTTCAGAGACTCGTCGATCGGGTAGAGCCTGCGCCTCAGGTACTGCGGTGTCTCCAGGTATTCGAGCACCGTCCTGATCCATGGGCCTTCTCCTCTCCCTCTTGGGTCCCGGAATATCTCGATGGTGTCCACGCCATAGATGGCGCACGCCCTCGCGATGGTCCCCAGCTTGGCCGTCTTCTCTCTGGGGGACTCTTTCTCCTCAAGCACCGTGTCCGGGATCGACACCGCCAGCTTCTTGCCGAGAAAGGCCAAACGTCCTCGGCCACGGAGCCTGATAATTCAGTCTTACCGGCGGGCTTCGGTATAAGACAGATGAACCAACGCTCACCTGGGGTTGGACTCATGGCAGAAGGTCCGCGGGGCGGGAGAGACAGGTGGCTGTACAGCACCTTCCCCGTCTCGGTGGCCACCGGCCCAATGGGGACCATGGTCCTCCTCTATCTGATCACACTGAACGGGCAGGCCCTGGGCACCATCTACGGGGGCCTGGCGGCGGCCGTCTACAACGGCATCAGCATACCCGCGGCCCTCTTCTGGGGGGTCACCATAGACAGGCTACACAAGCGCAAGGGCCTGATCGCCCTGAGCTACGCCCTGACGGCCGTGGCCCTGGTCTCCTTCTTCTTCGGAGGCTCAGCCGCCGGCATCATAGTGCGGTACGGCGTCGTCTCCTTCGTGTCCTTCGCGTCTGCGACCCCTCTGAGCCTCCTGATAATGGAGACGGAGCAGAAAAACAGGTGGGCTAGCGCCTTCGCGAAGCTTTCAATGGTCTCGAGCGTCGGCAACGTAGCCGGCCTGGTGGTCAGTACCATCTGGACCGACGTCCTGCCCAGCCACCTCGTCCTCCTCTTCGTCCCCATGGGCGCCTTGTCGCTGACTTCGTCCGTGATGGCCCTCCTGATGATCAAGGAACCCGCGTTCGTGCTCGAGAGGGAGACCGTGGTTGCGAGGCGCCCGAGCTTCTTCAACCGGCTCCTCGCCAACCCGGTGTTCTTCGTGGTCATTCCGACCCTGTCTGACTTCAAGCGCGCCTTCCGGGGGATGCGCTCCACGCTGACCAGGAGCGTGCCGCTGTTCTACATCTCCACCATCCTCTTCTACACGTCGAGCGGGCTGTTCAACACCTCGTTCGTGCCTGCGATGCACCTCTTCTCGCTCCCTGACCAGGACGTCTTCGCCGTGATCCTCGTGGGGATGGCCGTCCAGACCCTGGCCTTCAGGGTGGCGGGCCGTTACGTGAGCTCGCGGAGCCTTGTGACTTCCCTGGTCCATGGCCTCATACTAAGGGGGTGGATGTATCTCGGCCTGGGGGTCGCAGCCCTGCTTCTCACGGGCCCGCTGTTCCTGATACCAGCCATGGTCCTCTACCCCGTGGCAGGAGGGGTCGCCTTCGCAATCTACTACACTTCGGCGAACACGATGATGTTCACCACCGTGAACATCAGGTCAGCGGGAGCGGCTCTCGGGGTCTACTCAGCCGTGGTGGGCATAGCTTCGATGGCCGGCTCGTTCGTTTCAGGGTTCGTCTCTGTGTACGATGGCTACTATACGACGTTCATACTGGCCGCGCTGCTCCTCTTTGCCGCCGTCGGCGTGATGGGGCGGTTCCCGGCCCCCTCGAGCCCATACGAGAGCGCCCTCCAGTGACCCCCTGCGGGCTCGGCTCGGCGCCTGCCGGCAAAACCCTTAAGT
>JBJKSN010000044.1:0-2691 GCA_046703945.1 Nitrososphaerales archaeon
GCTTAGCCCTCTCGGTATATGAAGAGTCCTTCACGTGGAACGCCCGAGTCACGTCGCCCCCGCCCAGGAGCTTCTCGACACCCTTGGCGTCGAGGTCGATCGAGACTGGACCCCCCTTGGAGTCGTCCCCGTCGACGAACGAGACCAGCTCGCCTACGTTCGCCCACTTCGAGACCTTCCGCCAGCCCGGCGGCTTGAACGGGTCGCGCCCGAAATGGTCGCGGTCGTGGAGCATCAGCCAGGACCACTTGTGCTTGTGGAGCCCCGCGTTCCCGTGGCCACCCTGCTTCCCAGAGTGCCTGTGCTGCCCTATCTGCCCGTAGCCGTGGGTCCGCGATCCCCGCATCTTCCTTACCTTCCTGGTCCTCGTCGGCATCTAGATCATCCTCCTTACTATCTCCGGCAGCTTGGGGTTGTCCCCCAGTATCCCGCCCTCCCTGAACTGCCTGCGGGAGGAGCGCTTGAAGCCTCCCTTCGGAGGCGAGAGCCCGAAGAAGGGCTTGAGCCCCTTCACCGCTGAGAGGGTGTCGCTGGTCTCGCCCTTGATTATGGCCTGTGCCAAGTCCGCGTGGGTCTTGTAGCCCATGGTTTTCAATGCTTCACCGTCGAGAGACCTCGAGTTGCTCACCCTCCCCCTCGACTGGAGGAGCGTCGCGAGCAGCTCGGGGTCGATGGGCGCCCATGCGACGTAGTCCTTGCAGCGCTTGACGACCCCCTTCGAGATCGGGTCGTCCCCCACGACGGTGGCGGCGAACTTCCTCCCTATCCCTAGCTGGATGAGACTCTCCCTGGTGGGCCGTGGGACGTTTATCAGCCCGTGGAGGTTCACAACGAGTATCTTACCCAATTCCATCGTACTCCTATACGTTCAACCCGTGGGACTTGCTGATGGCGTCGTAGACCGCGTTCGCCAGCGACGAGAGCGTGTTCGTCGAGCCGAAGGTCCTGACCCAGACGTCCTTCACGCCCGCCAGCGCGAGCAGGTTTGTCAGGGCAGGCCCGGCGACCCTCCCCAGGGACCGCGGCCCCGGGAGCAGCTCCACCTTGACGCTGCCTGCCTTGCCCATGATCCTGTACGGCACCGAGTGGGCGGTCCCGCACTTGCACTCCCAGCTCCCGCAGCCTAGCTTGACCGGTATAATGTTCAGTAGAGCGTCGTTCGTGGCCTTGTCGATGGCCGACCTCATCTGGGCTGCCTTGCCCTTGCCGACCCCGAACCAGCCGTTCCCGTTCCCGACCGCTACGACCGCCCCGAACCTTGTGAGCTCTCCGGCGTCAGTCTGCTTCTGGACGATCCCAACGTAGACCACCTCAGAAGATAGGTCGGGGACCAGCTTCTTGACCATCTCCGGCTCGCGGATCTTCCAGCCCTGCTGGAACACCTCCTCGAGCGAGGTGATCTTGCCTTCTGCGACCATGCTGCCTAGCCGGGTACGCGGTACCCACGGAACCTGCTTCTCTTCGTCCCTTCTACGATAACGACCTTCGCGAGACATCTATCCCATCACTTCGCTCCTTTCAATATCGTCTGCTTCATAGCGGTCGCCTTCTCAGCGTACTCCTCAGGCTTGAAGCCAGCCTTCAGGAGGCCTGAGAAGACCTTGGAGTACTTCTCCCGGTTCTCTGCGAGGAGCGACTCGGCATACTCGGCGGTGGCCTTGCCGCTCAGCCTGTCCTCGGAGGGGGCGACCTTGTCGTCCATCGGTACCTCGACCCCGGCGTCGTTGACCCCCTTCACTAACGCCGAGACCCGAGAGCCCTTGATGAACCTCGCCAACCCCGTGTAGAGGTACGCCGACTCCACGCCCTTCTCCTTCGCCCTCTTGCCGGCGAGGAGCCCCAAGAGGTAGCAGGCCGGCACCGACTTGGTCGAGCCCTTCCACCCGAGCTTCTTGAGGTTCCTGGAGTGAGCGGACGAGACCACGGCGTCGCCCTCGGCCTTGGGCCGGATGAACTGGGCCGAGACGTTCTTGGACGAGACCCTGACCGTCAGGAGGGGCACTGATGACGTCACGATCTTCCTGCGCGCCCGGTAGTCGGTGACACCCATCCTCCTCCGCCTGTATATCTGGACGTAGGGCTTCTTGGTGCTGACCATCGTCTCTACTTCCTTGACTCCTTTATCAGGTCGAGGAGCTTCTTCACGTCCCTCACCTGACCCCCTTTAATCTGGCGGTACAGCTTGGAGTAGCTCTCCTTCGGGATCTCGTTCCTCTCCCTCGCTACGGTCAGCCGCCACCTCAGCGCCCTGACTTTGTGGACCCACACCTCCTTCTTCGGGCTGCGCGAGCTCTTCTTGCCCTTGTAGGAGCCCTGGTGCCTTATCTTGCCCTTCGCCTTCTTGGCCCTTGCCCTCCCTCTGGAGACGCCCTTCTCCGGCGCCACCTTGATCGCTCCCAGCCCTACGAGGCCGCGGATGGTCGACCTGGTGATGGCGTCCTGGATGAAGTCCTCGGCTTCGGGGTCGAAGATTATCCTGTCCTTTCCGACGCCCAGGACGTCGGCAGCCAGCCTTCGCTTACTTCTTAGATTCAATGGCCCTCAACCTCGTCGGGTTCAGCACGCGGAGACCTAGCTCCGACGCCCTGTTCAGTATCTCTGCCCTCTTCCGTGCGCCCACCCTCCGGCCTATCCTGACCGCGTCCTTCTCCGGGATCAGGTCCTCGAGCTGGGCGGCGTTGTGGACAAGGA
>JBJKSN010000045.1:0-4895 GCA_046703945.1 Nitrososphaerales archaeon
TCTCCGGGGCCTTCATCGGACGCTTCTACCCGAGACGGCGGCTCGGAATAACGATGATATCGACCTTCGCCCTGTCGGGGGTGCTTCTGATTCCATCGGCGGTCGAGACTGGGGTCCCTGCTTTCGACGCCGCACTTTGGTTCGGCCTAGGGGTCTTGGAAAGCGCCTGGATCACGCTCTACAGCGTTTACCTCCAGGCGACGACCGCCAAGGAGATGCTCGGCAGGACGGCTTCCAACCTGTACACGTTCAGGGGAATCACTTCAGCCGTGGGGACGATTTCACTGCCTTTCCTAATACAGGCCTCGGGCATCGTGTGTACCGCCATCATCTCGGGGGCGCTCCTGATCTTGATGGCGTTTGCCATCTACGCAGGCCTTCCCTCGATAAGGAAAATGGGGCTGAGGGAGAAGGACGAATGAAAATGGCACCAGGGGGAAATTGAAGGTAGCAGTCACATCCTTCCCCACCATTCATCATGATGTGCATGTTGATGTATCAAGACTTGAACTGATTGTGGATGCCGACAACCATGGCAAGAATGAAGAAGCCGTTGAGCACGTAGAACCAGGGACCCAGGACCCACGAAGGGATCACGAAGTCTACGACCAAGAGGATGAAGACTATGAAAGCCAGACCACCTGCGTCGCGGTACTGCTGAGCCGACTTCGCTTTCTCATACTCCCTCTCCGTCTCGCGGTTTGCCGCTTCATTGTTCAGCCGGTAGAACAGGACCTCCCGCGGGTCGTCGTACTTGTCCGGTCCCAGGGTGTCGTACAGGCGGCGCTTTTCGCCGTCGGAGAGCACGGCGTAGGCTTCGCTCGCCTCGGCGAGCCTCCGATGCGCTTCCTCGTCCTTGTTCCTGTCCGGGTGGCACTGGACTGCGATCTTCTTGAACGCGTCCCTGATCTGGTCCATCGAAGCCGTCTTCGACACCCCCAGGACTTCGTAGAAGTCCCTGCTCAGCCCTGACCGCCTCGGCCCTCTGCGTCCCTCGTCTGCGCCTGCCCCTCGGCCGAACCTGGACTACCGGCTAGGCTCAGGTCTCTCTTGGCCGGGTCCTTGAGATACTTCTCGAGTAGCCCCCTGAGCTCCGCAATCTCGCTCCTGGCCGTCTCGTCTCGAAGGGCGAGCTTGGCCCTCTCAGTCTGGTCGAGGGGCGCGGCGCACTTCGGGCAGTACGTCATCCCCGGCGCCGCCATCTCTCTGCACCTGGGACATATCGTAGGGGCGAAGCTCGGCCTCGGCGGCTCCACAGGCTTTCCGGTCCCGTAGACCTGCCGGTACTTCTCGTCGAGGTCCCCTCCCGATAGGTGCACGTAGGTCCCCGTCATCCTGGACGACATCGACCACCCGTACATCAGCTTCAGCTCGCTGTCCGTGAGGAATCTGGCGTTCCTGGTCGCCGAGCCGTGCCTCAGCATGTAGGCGAACACCCGGGGCTTGACTATCCCAGCCCTCTTCGCCGTGTCCTTGAGCATCTTGGACAGCGGCAAGTAGCCGAGCTTCCTCATCCCCCAGCTCGTGCTCTGCGTCAGCCAGAGCGGAGCGTTCGGGTCGCTCCTGAGAGGGTGGTTCTCCAGGTATCTGGTGAGGTACTGCACAGCGCCTATGGAGCGGAGCCTCCTGGGGCCCGTCTTCCCCCGCTCGACGTTGATTACGGCACCAGAATCATCCACCGTCACCCCTCCCACCCGGAGGCTCAGGAGCTCGCCAGGCCTCAGCCCGAGCTCCCCTTCTACCGCTATGATCGCCTTGTCCCTGTCGCACTTGGCCGCCTTGACCATCGCCTCCAGCTCGTCGTCCCTGAAGTAGAGGGGGTCTCTCCTCTCGTTGAGCTTCATGTCCTTCTTCATCCACCTTACCTCCTCAGGGTAGGGGGTGTCCTTGTCAGTGTGCCCCTCCCGGACGTACTTCCCGAACACCTTCAGGGTGAGCCGGAAGTCAGCCATGGTGTGCGGGGTGTAGTGCTGGGGCTCCCCTCCTTTCCTCCTCACGAACTCGAAGTCCGCGAGCTTGGTGATGAGGTCCTCGTAGTCGGCCCGCCTGGCCCTCCGGAAGGGGACCCGCATCAGCTGGGCGCACCGCTTCAGCATGAAGGCGTACTTTGCCTGGCGCCCTATGCTGACCTCCTTCGCCTTGATGTGCCCGAGGAACGAAAGGATGAGTTTCTTGTCGGCTGCGCGTATCTTCGGGTCGCCGGCGATGAGCCTCTCCCCCTCCTTCAGCCTCACAGCATAACCGTAGAGATCGTCGCCGTTGCGTGACATGAGTAGGTGAGGCGTCTCGCTATTTAACGCGGGTCTTGGTCGCATTTATCGTGCGGCAGGACCTTCACGGCCACCGCACTCATATCTTTTCTGGCGTCAGATTGCACAGACACTGGCGTAATGCCTATACCCAGCCCTTCGCGATGCAACACGCGCCATGATATCAATAGTCGGTAGCGGCAAGATAGGGGCGAACGTAGCGGTCCACCTGGCCATGAAGGGATACGACGACCTCACTCTGGTCGACGTGGTCAAAGGGCTCCCCCAGGGCGAGGCGATGGACATCACCCACATGCTCTCTGCCTACGGGTCCGAGACCCAGGTGACAGGCACCAACGACTACGGGGACATAAAGGGGTCAAAGCTCGTGATAGTCGCAGCTGGGTTTGGGCGGAAGCCGGGGCAGACCAGGCTGGACCTGATGAACTCCAACGCCGGGATAATAAAGGACGTTTGCGAACAGGTCAGGAAGAACGCGCCTGATGCCGTCCTTCTGATGGTGACGAACCCGCTCGATGTGATGACCTACGTCGCCAATAGGGTGACCGGCTTCGAAAGGCATCGGGTGCTGGGGATGAGCGGCACCCTCGACGGCTCCAGGTTGCGCAACTTCCTGGCCGCCGAGCTCAAGGTCGCGCGGTCGTCGGTGACCCCCATGATCATCGGGGAGCACGGCGACAGCATGGTCCCCGTCCCTGAGTTCACCACGATAGGAGGCGTCCCGGCATCTCAGCTGATGAGCCACGAGAAGTTCGAAGAGGTGGTCAAGAACACCAGGGGAGTCGCGGCCGAGGTGATCGCCAGGAAGGGCGCGACGATCCACGGCCCTGCGGCTGCGGTGACCGTCCTCGTGGACGCGATAGTCAACGACAAGAAAGCGGTCTTCAACGCGTCGACATACCTCGACGGGGAGTACGGGTTCTCGGACGCCGTGATGGACGTGCCGATGGTCGTCGGCAAAGATGGCGTGGAGAAGATACTCGAAATCGGTCTCAGCGAACCCACGAAGAAGGCACTGGACGCCAGCTACCACACGCTGAAGGAGGCCATCTCGAAGCTGCAGATCCAGCTCCCGCCTCCTGCAGGCGGCAAGCCGTAGCCTGAGGCACTCGGACACCCGCCTGGGTACGAGCAGGTGCCTCCCTCGGTCTCAAAAACACATAAATTGCGAAGCCGAGTGAAAGGGGCAATTGAGTAACGGAAAGGCCTCGTTCGCTTCAAGGATCGCAGGGGCGCTCGCTGTCATAGTAGCCGCAGCTGTCCTCCTCTCGTTCGTCGTCTACTTTGCCAGCGACATACCGTTCAGCGCGGTCCTCCTGATCAAGATCGCGGTCGCGGTGGTGGCGGGATACCTCGCCATCGGGATCGTAGCGAACCAGATCAAGAGGGGGATCTCGGGGGCTTCCGGGCTCGAGAGGGGGGCTACCGTGGCCACCGCTTTCAGGTTCATCGGCTACATCATCCTCGCCTTCGTGGTCCTGGGGCTGGTCGGAGTCAGCGGGACCCAGCTTCTCGCGGGGGGGACATTCACCGGGCTCGTGCTGGGTCTGGCCAGCCAGCAGACGCTTTCGAACGTGTTCGCTGGGCTGTTGATCCTCACCTCGAGGCCTTTCCTGGTGGGGAATAGGATAACGCTCTCGACATGGCAGTGGGGGTTTGCTCTACCATCATACCCGCCGAAGTTCTTCTCTGACAACCTGCTGATACCTGGCTACACCGGAGTGGTCGAAGACATCAGGCTGAACTATACCACCATCAGGCTGGATGAGGGAATCCAGGTCAAGGTCCCGAACAGCATAGTGATTCAGGCTTCGGTCGTCGACCACAAGGCAGACGAAAGGCTGGTGAGGGTGAGGTATGACGTCACGAAGCCGGTCGACACCGCTGCGCTCGCCAGCACGCTGCACGACGTGGTGGCGAGGAACGAGCTAGTCTCGAGGCCTGACACGGTCGCGGTGTACTTCGAGAACATCACGCCCACCGACGTGATCGTTGTGATCGAGGCCTTCTGCAAGGGGACATACGAGGCTCCCGCCAGGAGTTCCATACTCATGGACATCGAGAAGGCGACAGCTGAGCTGAAGGGAGCCCAGCAGGCAAAGAAGCCGTGACCGGATGCCGTTCTCAGAGTAGAACACCTGTCCGCTCCCGATCTGCCTGAAGCATGCTGAAGAGAGCTGCCCGCCACGTCACACGCTGGGCGTGCTTTCCCTGGCCTGCCGTGGGATTGGGCATCCAGACCTGAACGCGCGAGACAGGCTGCGCGACACAAGGTAGAGTGTCAGAAGAAGTGCAGGGAGGCTCGCCGCGATGAACTCGGGCTGGTAGTATGAAAGCAAGGAGGCAAATGCCACGGCTCCGGTCCCGCCTATGGATCCGGCGAGGAAGAGACCTGCGCAGGCGGGACAGCCTGTGAACAGACCGACCACGGCTCCCAGCCCGCCTAGCCCGTACTTCGACGCCCCTCCCGCGCTGCTGTCGCGGGCAAACATGGCGAAGGCGACGTTGAGCCCGACCAGGGGGGCCACTACGAGCAGCAGGAGAACGTCTAGCGGGACGAGGAACAGGCCTACGTGGGTCGCGAGATATGCAGTAGCTGTGGGAATGGACAGGGGCGGTCCGCAG
>JBJKSN010000046.1:0-6371 GCA_046703945.1 Nitrososphaerales archaeon
CAAGGAGATGGTCCAGGCCAGGTACAGGCCTCCGGACTTCGAGATGTGACCGCGGAACCCCATCGCAGCCCTCAGAACTGACTATAAGCACCCGCGCGGAGGGCATCGACCGATTGAGCATCCCGGACTACACTGTGGTGGTCGACTACGTCAGCGAAGGCGAGGTTGCTAACCTCATCAGGGGGTACATCCAGGTCAAAGGGAAGAAGGTCAGGTTCTCAGGGGTGGCCTACGGCCGCTTCGGCGGACAGAATTTCTCCCCCCAGTTCACCGAGGGGGCGAAGTCGAAGCTGGCTGCCCTCACGGGCGACTTCCCGAAGTTTGAGGAGGACCTGCAGATGCGCCTCGTGAGGGGAGAGTTCGAGGCGAAGCCCGGTAAGGACGAGCACCATCACCACCATCACCTCGGCGAGCCGGAGGGGACGAAGGCGTGAACCTCCTGGTGGGCGGGACGGGGTTCGTAGGCGGGCACCTGGTGGAATACCTGTTCCAGCAGGGTGAGATTTCCAAGGGGGCGTTCAGGAAGGGGGCCCACCTGAAGATCATGGACACCAACGGGGTCCAGGGGATGGAGGTCGACCTGGCGGACCACCACTCCATCCACGAGGCGATGGAAGGGGTGGACACGGTCTACAGCCTGGCGTCGCCCATGCCTTACTCAGGGAGGGGTTTCCTCGCCCCCAACACGGAAGGTGTCCTCAACCTGCTGGAGGCAGCCACCGAGGCTAACGTGAAGTCCTTCGTCCACCTGAGCACCCTCGACGTCTACGGGTTCGGCGCGGGGAAGGTGGACCGGACCAGGCAGCCCAGCCCCGCGGGCGAATATCAGAAGGCCAAGGCCGAGGCGGAGAGGCTCCTGATGGAGTTCACCAAGCGGAAGGCCTCCCCCCGGGTCGCCATAGTCAGGGCGGCGAAGGCTTTCGGGTCGAGGGACCAGTCCCTGGCCGTCCCGCTGCTCAGGATGGCCGAGCAGGGGAAGGTGGTCGTCCCCAGGGGGGACGCCATGTCATACTCGCACCCCAAGGACATCGCCCAGGCGATGTACAAGGCCGCCCTGGCGAACCAACCCACGGGGTCGTCCGTCCTGGTGAAGTCCTTCGACGCCACCCCCGAGGCCCTCGCGAGGGCCATCGCGTCCGCCGTAGGCAGGTCTCCGGAGTTCAAGAAGCAGGGGCTCTTCTCAGGGCCAGCCATCTCAGGGTACGCCTCAGAGCAGCTGAAGGCGTCGCTGACCATCGACGACCAGCCCGGCTGGGCGGAGCTGGGCTATGCCCCGCAGTTCGGGCTCAAGGGGGCCTGCGACGAGGTCGCAGCCTGGTACAGGAAGGAGCCATGGGTCACCGAAGGCGTCTGACGCTCCCCGAGCTCCTCCGCGAGATCAGGAGGATGGTCTACAGCTCCAAGGACAAGCGGGCCACGGCCCTGGCCAAGCTGCAGGACTCGGAGGGGGGCGAGCCGTTCAGGATCCTCATCGGGACCATCCTGTCCCACAGGACCAGGGATGAAAACACGACAAGGGCGACTGAAAACCTGTTTTCAAAGTACAGGACCCCCGGCGAGCTGGCAGCCGCGGACCCCCAAGAAGTCACCAGGCTCATACGGCCCTCGGGGTTCTACCGGATGAAGACGAAGAACATCATGAAGGTCTCCGAGCAGCTGGTCTCGGAGTTCGGGGGCGCGGTCCCTGACACAGAGGAGGACCTGCTGAAGCTCCACTCCGTTGGGAGAAAGACGGCGAACTGCGTCCTGGTCTATGCCTTCAACAAGCCTGCGATACCCGTGGACACCCACGTCCACCGCATCTCCAACAGGCTCGGCCTGGTGAAGACGAAGAAACCGGAGGAGACCGAGGCAGAGCTGGTCAAGACCGTCCCCAGGCGCTACTGGCTGGAACTCAACGAGCTCTTCGTGAGGTTCGGGCAGACCGTCTGCAAGCCCATAGGCCCGAGGTGCCCGTCCTGCACCGTCTCCGGCTCCTGCGAATACTACCGGACGGTCGTGGCCCCCAGGGCCAAAGCTTCATAGCCCCACCGCGGCGCCGTCTGAGCCGTGCCTACGCTGGAAGCGGCCAAGAAGAAGGTGCAGGAGCTCGTCGTGGCGAAGGGGTTCGGCAACTCCCCAGACGAGATAGCCAACAAGCTGCTCTTCGCGTTCATCGAGCTGGGCGAGGCCGGAGACTCCTGGAAGAAGGGGAAGCCGAAGGAGGAGACCATCGAGGAGTTGATCGACGTGATATTCTACGTCCTCGACGCGTCCAGGCTGATTTCACCCGACGCAGACCTCGACGCTGTCTTCGAGGCGAAGTGGTCGAAGAACATGACGCGCCCCCACAGGTACGGAGAGGGGTTCAGGGACAAGAAGCAGGGCTAGGCCTTCAGCCAGGTGACCTGCTTGTCCTGGTGGCAGACGTAGCCCACAAATTCGGGTCCCCTGCCGTCGGTCACCGTCTCGGTCCTCATCAGGGGGCGGCCGCAGAGCGTGCACTTCTGGTCCGACTCCTCCTGCTTCACGGCGCCCCAGTCTAACATGTGGTAGGTCAGCCACATGGGCGAGATGTCTGTCTTCAAGCCGTCCGTCCTTCGCGACTGCCATGTTGAAAAGCATGCGGGGCATGTCAGGATTAAATCCGGGCGCACCCCGCCTCGGCCCAGCGATGGAGCCTCTGTTCCAGTCCTCGGTGGAGGAAGTGGACCGCCTCGTCGGGCTCGAGGAGAGCGAGAAGCAGCTCCTCGGTGACGCCGACGCTGCCGCCCTGGAGCTCCTCGTCTCTGAGTTCGAGAAGTACGTCGAAAGGAAGTACAACCCGGAGATAGCCGGGGTGCTCAGGCGGCATAGCCTGATGGGGGTCCCCATCGACTCGAAGTACGGAGGGCGGGGGGCCCGCCAGCTCGTCGAGGCCCTCTTCCTTGAAAGGATGGGACAGACGGGGATGGGGGTCATCACCCTGGCCGACGTGCACATGTGCCTCGGGAGCCTCGCCGTCCAGGACTGGGGGACCGAGGAGCAGAGGGCCAGGTATCTGCCGGCCGCCGCCAGGGGGGACGTGCTGTTCGCCTACGGCCTGACGGAGCCCGAGGCGGGCTCGGACCCCGGGTCCCTGAAGACCACCTATGCCAGGGACGGGGACGGGTTCAGGCTGACGGGGTCCAAATACCTCATCTCCAACGGCTCCATAGCCACCGACATGATAGTCTTCGCCCGACCGGAAAGCGGTTCCGGCGGCGTCACGGCGTTCCTCGTCGACACCGGGCAGGAGGGGTTCGGCGTGGACATGCGCCTCGAGGAGAAGATAGGCCTGTTCACTTCGGACACCTCGCTGGTCAGCCTGGACGGCGTCTCCGTCCCCAGGGGGGACGTTCTGGGGGAGGAGGGGAAGGGCCTCTCGGTCGCCTACTCTGCCCTCCTCAACGGGCGGATCGGCATAGCCTCGGGCTGCCTCGGGGTGATGGCGGACTGCCTGAACCAGGTGAGGGAGCGGGCCACTTCCAGGGTCCAGCACGGCAAGGAGATCGCCAAGCACCAGCTGATACAGAGGCACGTTGCCTACATCGAGTCCAGCCTCGAGGCCTGCAGGTGGCTGGTGTACAGGGCGGCGATGAAGAAGGACGAGTACGACAGGTCACGGAGGGACCTTTCGCTCCGGGCCGACGCAGACAGGCTGTCCGCCGTGGCGAAGTACATGTCCTCCAGGTGCGCCTTCGAGTCCGCCGACAGGGCGGTGCAGTGCTTCGGGGGGTTCGGGTACTCCATAATGTCCCCGGTGGCGAAGCACTTCCTCGACTCCAGGGTCGCCAGGATCTACGAAGGGACCGACGAGATAATGGAGCTGAAGATCGCCTCCTCTGTCCTCGGAAAGGGATTCGAGGCATACAGGTAGGGGATGGTCAGGTTGCCAGACCACAGGCTGCTCCGCAGGTTCTCCATAGTCACCGCTGTCATCGGGGCTGTCATCGCTTCGTTCATCGCCGCCATGTCCTGGCTCTACTGGTCCCCCGGAGACGCGGAGGACCTGGTCGCGAACCTGGTCCTCGTCACGCTGTTCGTCGCCTGGGCAGCGGTGTTCTCCCCCCGCCTCCCTGAGGACTCCGACGCCGGGGAGACTGGCCGGACCTGACAGGCTGGACCCGGCGCTCCCCGGTATGAGTTAAATCGACCCAGGGGTCGGTTGCGGCGTGCAGCTCCACCTCGACGGGTCCAACGCCATCAACGCCCCGAGGAGCAAGGTCTACGCTCTCCTCACCGACTCCGCCTTCATCGCCAGGACACTGCCTGACGCCGAGGACGTCCGGGTCATCGACCCCCAGAGCCTGGAGGCGAAGATCAAGCTGAGGGTGGCCGTGGTCTCGGCCTCCATGAAGGTGAAGCTGACCATCGCCAAGACCGAGCCCACCACCAAGGCGACCCTGGTCGCCGAGGGGACTGGAAGCGGCAGCTCCATGAAGATCACCAGCGTCTTCGACCTTGCTGGGGACGGGCCCACCACCATGGGCTGGTCCGCCGACGCTGAGATAACCGGGGTGATGGCGGGCCTGGGCTCTTCGCTGCTGAAGGGGTTCGCGACCAAGAAGGTGGCGGAGATCTTCGAAGGGATAACCAGCGCCGTCGAAGCCGCTTCCTGAGCCAGGAGCCGCCGCAGGAACCGGACGTCCTGGAACCAATCCGAAGACGATTAGCAAGCCAGTGTTAAACCACGTTAAATACGGACCGGAGTCCGCCGGCCTCTAGGTCGCTTTGACTAGGCTTTTCTTCACCACAGACGTCCACGGGTCGGACAGGTGCTTCAGGAAGTTCCTGAACGCCGCCAAGGTCTACAAGGCCAGCTGCCTCATACTCGGCGGGGACATCACGGGCAAGGTCCTCATCCCCATAGTGGAGCAGGCGGACGGGAAGTACGAGGCCCATGTCTTCGGCGAGCGGACGACCTTCGGCCGGGACAGGGTCGAGGAGACCAGGAAGAAGCTCCAGGACGCCGGGCAGTACTCCTTCGTGACCACCAAAGAGGGGCTGGCGGAGATTCAGGCCGACAAGGCCAGGGAGGAAGAGGTCTTCAACGGCGCCATGGCCGAGGTGCTCAGGTCCTGGGTGGAGCTTGCCCACGAGAGGCTGAAGGGGACGGACACGAAGTGCTACGTCTCGCCGGGGAACGACGACAAGCTCGAGATAGACTCAGCCCTGGTGGACTCGGGGCCCTTCGTCAACCCCGAGGACCGGGTGGTGGAGCTGGACGGCGGGTTCGAGATGATAACCCTGGGGACCGCCAACCCGACCCCCTGGAAGAGCCCCAGGGAGGTGAGCGAAGAGAAGCTCGGAGAGATGATAGAGCGCCTGGCGTCCCAGGTCAACAGGCCCGAAGACGCGGTCTACAACCTCCATGTCCCGCCGATAAACACCGAGCTCGACAGGGCCCCGGCGGTCAGCCACGACTTCAACTACGTGAGGGAGGGGCTGGGGGTCAAGTACATCCACGCAGGGAGCTCGGCGGTGCGGAAGGCCATCGAGACCCACGCGCCCCTCCTGGGGCTGCACGGGCACATCCACGAGTCGAAGGGGTTCGTGAGGATCGGCCGCACCCTCTGCCTCAACCCGGGGAGCGAGTATGCAGACGGCATCCTCCGCGGCGCCTTGGTGAACCTGGAGCCCGGGAAAGTCCACGACTTTATGCTGACCAGCGGCTAGGACGTGAATTCCTTCCGCTCGAAGAGGACCAGACCCAGGACCGCCATGGCCACGAAGTAGATTCCGAGTATCAGCAGACCCTCGGGGACGGTTGCGTTGAAGGAAACCACGCTGAACCTCCCCCCGGGGCCGAAGGGCGTCACTGACTTCGCTGCAGGATACGGGACCGTGAGAATGTTGCTTATTATGCCGGCCCCATAGGTGATGGAGAACCACGGCTGTATCCCAGCGACCAGCGACGCGACCGTGTCTATGACGCTGAAGACGAACAGCAGGAGTATGACGCTCATGAGGATAGAGATGGAGCTGTTCTTGAACAGGGAGCTGAAGGCGAACGCCAGCGACATGGCGGCGACCAGGTATACCCAGGCGAAGATGAAGGACTCCACGAACTGCCAGGGAACGGTCCCTGGGAAGTAATAGAGCCCGTTCGCGAGCATCGCCAAGGCGAACACACCGAGTATGATCGTCGAGGCGGCCAGCGCGGCGAGCCACTTCCCGACGTAGATCGCCGACCTCCTGATCGGGTTCGGCACCAAGAAGTACCCTGTCCGGTTCTGGAACTCTCCTGAGATGGCGTCCCCTCCGAAGAAGGCGGCGGACAGCACCACCACGAAGCTGGCGAAGCTGCCCCACCCGGCGCCATAGAAGCCCAGGGCGTTCCCGCCGACGAAGCCCGGAGGCCTGTAGTATCC
>JBJKSN010000047.1:0-13056 GCA_046703945.1 Nitrososphaerales archaeon
GGTCGTAGATCAGCCTCCCTCCCTCGATCTGCGCGATCTTCACGAAGTCGTTCTGCAGCATGGTCATCAGGGGGAGGGTCGGCTCGGTGCAGTACACCGGTCCGTCGTAGCCGTACTTGTACATGGCAGGGACGAAGCCCTGGTGGTCCAGGTGCGCGTGGCTGACCACTATGGCGTCTATGTCCCCAGGGGATATGTCTGCCCAGTCGAGGCGTGGGTAGGCGTCCCAGGGGTTCCTGGAGCCTGGATGGATCCCGCAGTCCAGCAGCACTTTGCTCTCCGCGGTCTCGACGAGGACGCAGGACCTCCCCACCTGCTCAAAGGCGCCCAGGGTCTTGATCGTGACGTGCTCCTCTGCCGCGATCCTCGGCCTGAATATGGCCTCCCCCAGCTCGCGATAGAACTTCTCTCTGATCTCCGTCCCCGACTTCAGGGCGAAGTACACGTTCTGGATGGCCGTGGACTTGATGTGGGGCGCCTTGCGGACCTTGATCTTCCACCCGGTCTGCTCCATGGCGCCCCCCAGGTCGAACCCCCCCTCCTGGGACAGGAGCCTGGGGTTCTCTGCTTCGATGGTTATCTCGCCCAGGGCGTCGTCGAAGAAGTAGTTGGAGGCCCCGGCTTCGGCAGGGAGGGTCCTCTCGAGGACCTGCCTTGCGTCGCTCTCCTGCTTCCTTATCGACTTCTCGGTCCTGGTCACTACCCGCTTCTTCAGGGAGTTGACTATCTCAGAGATGACGTAGCTGTTCTTGTGGAGATAGGCAGGGTTCTTGGTGTAAAGCGCGATCCTCGGGCCTTCATACTCAATCCGTGTGATCTGAGCCTCCGCTGGGATGTTGTTCAGAATAGCGCTCATCAGGCTTACGCCGTTGGCTTTCTGTTCCAAGACTAACTTTTAGTTGTAAATTGGGCCAGGAGCTTGTCCTTCTCCGCTTCCGTCAGCTCGCGGAACCCGTCCTTGTCTATGACGGCGACGTCGAAGTGGTCGCCCGTGGCCACGTTCCTCCTTGTCGCCGCGATTATCGCCTTCGCCGCCAGCGGGTACGTCTTGGCCACCGGCATCCCTTCCTTGAACTCCGCCTCCAGAACCCCGTAGGCTACCGGAGACCCGCTTCCGGTGGCTATCATCTTCTCCTGGTTGAGCGAGCCGAAGATGTCCACGTTGAACATAGACCCGCCGGTGGAGTCGACGCCCCCCACCAGGACGTCCGCTATCAGTGGATAGAGCCTCGACGAGAACAGCATGTTCGACACAACCTGGGCCGCGGCCTTCACCGGCATCTGCCTCCCCCTCTCCATCCTGTAGGTGCTCGAGTAGTACTTCGCGGTGTCGGTGACGTTCTGGGCGTCGGCCACCCCCCCTGAGATGGTCATCGCTATGTTGTCGTCGATCTTGATCAGCTTCTTCCCTCTCTTATGGGCGATGAACCCTCCGGCTGTGACGCGCGTGTCGGTGGCGAGGACTACTCCGTCGGAGCAGACCAGCCCGACGGTCGTGGTGCCATGGTACATGGCCGAACCAAGAGTCTTCCCTCCAACCTGTTTGTATTCTCTCGACAATTTGTCCACAAATCCCTCAGAACGGACAATACCCGCAGTTTCTCGTTGCTTATTTAATCTTTCCAAGGTCCAGCCATGGACGTGGCACCCGACCACTCGCAGTGGCCTTAAATCACGAGAGCGGGCATCCTCAACATGGGCCCCGGCTACCACCTGATGGAGCTCCCCACCAAGGTCCTGATAGGGGACGGGGTCATAGAGAAGCTGGGCGGCTTCGTCGCAGACAAAGGCCCTCGGAGGACAGTGATATCGTCGGGTTCTCACGTGACCTCGAAGGTGAAGGACACCGTGGACGGCGCCCTCGAGAGGGAACCTGTCTGGGTAGAGGTCGCGGCGGCCGACACGGAGAACGTCGAGAAGGTGAAGCGTGCCTCCCGGGGCGCTGGGAGGATAATAGGCGTCGGGGGTGGCAAGAGCGTAGACGTAGGGAAGCTCGCCGCCTTCACCCTCGGCATCCCGTTCTACTCGGTGCCCACGAGCGCGTCGCACGACGGCATCGCAAGCCCGTTCGCCTCTCTCAAGGGCCTCGACAGGCCATACTCGGTGATGGCCAAGCCCCCGGTGGGCATCCTGGCCGACATAGGCGTGATCAGCTCCGCGCCGAAGCGCCTGCTGGCTTCGGGGTGCGGAGACCTGGTGTCGAAGCTGACCGCGGTCAAAGACTGGCAGCTGGCCCACAGGGTGACCGGGGAGTACTTCGGAGGATACTCTGCGAGCCTGGCGCTGATGAGCGCAGACGTCGTCCTCGCGGGGTCCAAGGCGCTCGGAAGGTTCGGGAAGGACAGCGTCCGGGACCTGGTGGAAGCCCTCATCAGCACCGGAGTGGCCGCAGGGATAGCCGGCAGCTCCCGCCCCTGCTCCGGTTCGGAGCACCTGTTCAGCCACTATCTCGACGTCCTGGAGCCCAGGGTCGGCCTCCACGGGGAGAAGTGCGGGATCGGGACCATAATGATGGCGAAGCTCCACGGTCTTGACTGGCGGCGGGTGAGGAAGGCCCTGGTGAACGTGGGCGCCCCCGTGGAGGCGTCTGCCATCGACATCGGCGACTCGCAGGTCGTCCAGGCGCTGGTCAGGGCGAGCACCATCCGCCCGGACAGGTACACGATCCTGTCGGAGAGGAAGCTCGACCTCAGGAGCGCGTCGACGCTCGCGAAGTCTACCGGGGTAATCTAGGCGGTCGCTGGCGGGCTCTCGGCCTTCGGCTTCTCTTCGGCCGGCGCGGGGGCCTTCTCGTCAGCCTTGGGCTCTCCCTTCTTCTCCTCTGCCTTCTGCGCCTTCTCGTTCTTGAAGTTCTCCACGAAGGCGAGGGAAGCGAGAGAGGGGACGAACTTGAACACGTCGTTGGCAATCCCCCTCTTGATTATCTGGAGCCCTTCGACCAGGAACAGGTCTTCCGGGATAGTCACCGTCAGGTTGCCGCCGCTCGTCTCAAAGGTAGCCTTGCTCCCTTCGCCGGCCAGCCTCCTGTCGACCAGCGCCCTTATCTTGTCGTCATCGGCTTCGACCTTCTGGAGGACCTCGAAGTCGTAGACTATGGACTTCCCGGCCAGCCTGTGGTTGAAGTCCACCTGAGCCCTTCCTGAGCCGATGAACCTCACGATGCCGACCCTGTTGTCAACTTCTACGCTGTCGCCCACGGTCAGCTCGTGCTCCCTCTCGCCGAACTTCCGAAGGGGTATCATGCGCAGCTGGGTCGGGTCCCTGTTGCCGAACGCCTTCTCTGGGGTGAGCTCTATCTCCTTCTTGTCGCCCACAGAGAGCTTTGCCACCTCCGCGTCCAGGCCGGAGATCAGCCATCCCTCGCCGACCGCGACGAGCCTGGGCTCGTACCTCCTCGCCTCCTCGTATATCTTGAGCCGCTTGGCCTCGGACTCAACCGTGGACTCGATGCCTTCGCCTGTGTCCTTCACCCGCGAGGTGTAGTTGGCGAATATCAGACTGCCCTTCTCAAACGCCATGGAGTTCGACCAGCCTCAGGCTTGGGTTTAAAGAGTTTCAGTTCCTGAACGCGGGAAGGGTGCCCTCTATGGCCTTCAGCGTGGTCTCCACGTACCCCTCGTTGATCTGGCCCATGCAACCGACCCTGAACACCTTCCCGGCAAAGGGGCCGAACCCCCCTGCGATGACCACCCCCTTGTCATGGGCGAGCGCCTTCCTGAACTTCGAGTCGTCCACCCCCTGAGGATAGTACGACGCGATGACCGTCTTGGACCTCACCGCCTCCTCTGCTACGGCCGAGAGACCCAGGTTCGCCAGCCCTTCGTAGAGCCTGACGGACATCCGGTCATGCCTTTCCACCCTCTTCTCGAGGCCCTCTTCGAGGAGCTCCGCCAGGGCTTCGTCCAGGGCGTAGTAGAGGGAGAGCGCCGGCGTGAAGGGCGTCTGTCCCTTGGCCCCGTACTCCAAGTACCTGGACAGATCGAAGTACCTCGTCCTCGGCGGGGAGCCTTTGAGGTAGTCCACCACCCTCTCGCCCACAGACACCAGAGCCAGCCCGGGCGGCGCCGCGACGCACTTCTGGCTCCCTGTGATGCACATGTCCACCCCCCAGCGGTCGACCGGGATGGCGTACCCTCCCAGGCTGGAGATCGCGTCGATCACCGCGAAGGCTCCGTGGTCCCTGGCTAGCTTGGTGGCCTCCTCGAGGTAGGGGACTGCCACCCCGGTGCTCGTCTCGTTGTGCACCAAGAACAGCGCCTTGAACTTCCCCTGCTGGTCCATCGCCGACTTCAGCTGCTCGAGCGTCGGGATCTTCCCGAAGTCAGAGGTCACCCTGACCACCTTGCCCCCTGCGAGCTCCACGGTCTCAGCGAGCCTCGTGCTGAACTCGCCGAAGACCGGGACCACCGCCACGTCTCCCGGCCTGATCAGGTTCCAGACGGCGGCCTCGACGCCTCCCGTGCCGGACGCGGAGAGGACGGCCACCTCCCCCTGGGTCTGGAAGAAGAGCCGCGTCTTGTCCAAGACCCCCTTGTACAGCTCCCTGAACTCGTCCCCCCTGTGGTTGATGATCGGACTGAGCATCGCGCGCATGACCCTCTCTGACACGTTGGTGGGTCCCGGGAGCATTATCAGCTTCTGGCTATCCATGTCTGCGACCCTTCAGGTCCTTACGGATAAGCGCTCTCACGCGCTCCACTCCGCCAAACTTTCTCACCAGCGCGGCCACCTGCACGGGGACAAGGGCCTCCCAGTCCTTCTGCTCGAGGATCCTGTGCCTCACGTTGGTGGCCGAGTACTTCTCCCTGTCCAGGTAGGGGACCGCTTCCACCTGGATGCCCTCTTCTTTGAAGAGGAGGAACGTCAGCGCGTCGTTGGTGAACACCTTGTCGAACTTCGGGACCATGGACCCCACAGTGGACACCCACAGCGAGTGCGAGTCGGCGTCGGCTATGGGAATCGCCATCCACTTCGCAGGGTCCACGCCGTTCCCGTCCAGGGCGGCCTTGATCATCGCTATCCTCTCGCCTGCTGTGAATGGGTTGTCCCTTTCATGGCTCCGCTGTGCCGAGCCCACGACCACATAGAGGTAGTCGACCTGGCGCAGGGCGTACCTTACGGCTCCGAGATGGCCGAGGTGGAACGGCTGGAACCGGCCGACCAAAAGACCGACCCGCATCCGACTTCGTTCGGCCGCCCCGGCGGGCTCTATTTAAGAAGACCAGCGCCACAGCTAAACAGGCTCCGCTCCGACGCCGGTCCATGGACTATGTCGAGGTGGACGGCTCGCGGGGCGAAGGGGGAGGTCAGATGCTCCGCTCGGCGGTCGCGTTCTCTGCGATCAAACGGACCCCCGTCCGCGTCGTCAAGATCAGAGCCGGGAGGGAAGTCCCTGGGCTCAGGAGGCAGCATCTCTCCGTGCTCAGGGTCCTGGCCGAGGTCTTCGGAGGGGAGCTGAAAGGGGCGGCCGAGGGCTCGCAGGAAGTGGAGTTCGTCCCGGGGGCGCCCAGGCTCGAGGCCACGTCAGCCGACATGGGCACTGCCGCCAGCATCACCCTGGTACTCCAGGCCGTGGTGCCTGCAGTCGCCCTCAGCGGGTCCCACCTGACGCTGAAGCTGGTCGGAGGGACCGACGTCCCCTGGAGCCCGACCTTCGACTACTTCAGACACGTGGCGAAGGCAGGGTACAGGGCGCTGGGCCTGGGGTTCGAGGTCGAGGCCGCAAGGCGTGGATACTATCCGCGGGGAGGGGGGGTCGTCATGGCATCCATCGCGCCATCCGAAGGCGTCACTCCTCTCGACCTCGCCTCCAGGCCGCCGGTGGAGGCTGCCAGGGTGGCGAGCCGGTGCGGCGCCCTCCCCAGGGCCGTCGCCCAGCGCCAGGCCGAATCGGCGACGGAGCTTCTGCGGGAGGCGAGGATCGACGTGCAGTCCGAGGTGAGCGCCGAGGAGGCCGACTCTCCCGGGACGTCCCTGCTGGTGTCCCACCTCGGCAGCAAGGCTTTCCTTGGGTCGGATGCCATCGGAGCAAGAGGGAAGCGGGCCGAGGAGGTCGGCCGGGAGGCGGCCGCTAGGTTCCTGGCTGCCGAGCGCTCCGGCGCGTGCATGGACGCGAACCTGGCTGATATGTTGCTCCCGCTCCTTTCGCTGGCCAGGGGGGTGTCGCGGGTGAAGGTCCCGGCGATGACCTCGCACCTGGACTCAGGCCTCGGGCTCGCAGAGCTCTTTACCGGGTGCAGCTGGAAGTCAGAGCCCTCGGGCAAGGGAGTCCTCGTCACCGTTGTTCCGGCGGGGCCCTGATGTCATGCGAAAAGGCACAATGTCTAAAAGGACGGGCACAGGCGCCCCGACAATCTCTATGTCCTATGAGCAGTTCATGCCAGGAGCGACGGCTGTGGGCATCGCATACAAGGATGGAGTCATCCTGGGCGCAGAGCGACGGATAACCCTCGGGAACTTCGTGCGGAGCAAGTCGGGCAAGAAGGTCTTCAAGGTCACAGACAGCGTCGGCGCGGTGTGCGCCGGGATGGTCGCTGACATGCAGAACCTGGTCAAGGAGGTGTCAGTCTACTCAAAGCTGAAGGAGCTCGAGTCGAGAAAGTCGATGAAGCCCAACTCTGTCGCGAAGCTCATGTCGACCCTCATGTTCCAAAACAGGTACGCCCCCCTGCTGACCCAGGTGATTCTCGGAGGCCTCGGCGACAAGCCTGTGGTCTACGTCCTCGACCCTCTCGGGAGCGTGATTTCCGACCAATATGCGACGGTCGGGACGGGGGAGGAGACCGCCATCGGCGTGGTCGAAGCGGGCTACGACCCCAACATGACGCAGAAGGAGGCCCGGGACCTGGCGATATCGGCCATCAAGGCGGCCGTGGCCAGGGACGCCATGAGCGGCAACGGCATCGACATACTGACCGTCGACAAGACGGGGATCAAGGAAGAAGGGATAGACCTCTAAGGAAGCGGCTCGCCTTGTGGACTTACAACGGCGTGAAGGTACACTGGCTAGGGCACGACTGCTTCGTCCTGTCGGGGTCGAAGACGGTGATGCTAGACCCGTTCAAGGCCAAGGGCGACTACAGGGCCGACGTGCTCCTGATCACCCACGAGCACTTCGACCACCTCAGCGACGAGGACATCAAGAAGTTCGCCGGCGAGTCCACTACCATCGTGGCCCCAAGAATATGCGAGGAGCCCCTGAAGTCGTATGGCCAGGAAAAGGTCTTCGTGCAGCCGGGCTCGGTCGTAGAGGTGAAAGGCGTCAAGGTCGAGGCCGTCCCCGCATACAACATCAACAAGTTCAGGGAACCGGGCAAGGTCTTCCATCCCAAGGAAGATGGGCGCGTCGGGTATGTGGTCACTCTCGACGGCGTGAGATTCTACCAGGCAGGGGACAGCGACGCCACCCCGGAGCTGAAGGCGGTGGACGTAGACGTAGCCTTCCTTCCGGTCTCGGGCACCTACGTCATGACGGCCGAGGAAGCGGCTGAGGCCGCGAAGGAGATGAAGGCGAAGGTCGTCGTCCCCATGCACTACCAGTCCATCGTGGGGACAAGGGATGACGCCGAGAGGTTCAAGGAACTCCTCGGGAACTCCAAACCAGTGGAGATACTGGAGCAGGAATAGGCTACTCGGGGACGCTTTCGGCGCGGATCTTCCCGTTCTCGAGCTTTACGAACAGGTACCTGTTGTCTGCGAAGACGAGCGTCAGTTCGTTCTCCTTCTCCTCCACGGTCAGGAGTGCCTTTCCGACGATGCCGTCGAACTTTGCCATTGGTGGGTCCTGGGGTTTCGCGGGTTCGTATTTCTGTGTTGTCGCCCTTTCACTCAGAGTACTTCGCCAGGTCTTCAGCTCCCCCTGCGGCTGCGCCCACGGGCGAGCCGGTGGACTCTCTGATCAGCTCCCTTATCACCTGGTCGACGCTGGCGCTCCTCTTCCTGGCCTTCAGCTGCTTGAGAGCAAGGTGGGTGTCGTCATGGACCTTGACGCTTCTGCCCATCTGCGTTGTTTCGCCCTCGACGCTATTAACGTTGAGAAGAGCCCCATCCGCGCTTCTCGGCGACCAGGTAGAAGCGCGACGTGGTGACCTCGAACGCCCCCTCTGCTCTTATCTTCGCGTCGGCTTCACTCAGGCCTCTCATCACGGCTGCGGGGTCCAGCGCCTCGAACTCCAGCGGGCCGACGGCTTTCAGGTAGTATGCCATGGCTCCCACGTCTAGAAACCTGGAGCGGACCTGCTCTTCTCCGCTCTCGGTCACCGTCATCCCCGCTCCTTCGACCTGACCTACAGCTCGGGGGAGGTCCCAGGGTTCTCCCTGCCGTCCGGTCTCGCCCAGTAGCCTCCCCAACTCGATGTCGTTGTCGGAGCCGACCTGCTGCGTGACGAACGTCCCTCCGGGGCGGAGCACTCTCGCCGACTCGGCCGCCACGAACGCTTCGTGCCGGTCGCTCACAAGGTCGAACGTGGAGTCCCTGAACGGAAGGCTCCCGCGCTGAGCCTCGCCGGCGGCGTTATCGTCGCAGAAGGAGAGCACGACGCCCGCGCCGAGCGGGGCCAGCCTTCGAAGCGCCACCTGCAGGTTGGCCCTGTAACCCTCGGTCACCACAGACCGGGGAGGGAGGGGCGCCACCGACGCCACCAGCTCACCGCCCCCGGTCCCGAGGTCAAGGTATGCCCCGGCTCCGGCCAGCCTCCGCTTCAGCACCTCTCTGTAGTCCCACGATGTCGTTCCTTCTGTGTATCTCCCATCGAGGAACCTGAAGTCCCACCCGGTGAAAGGCTGGGCCAGCGCGTCAGCGACTAGTTGTTCGAATGTCTCCATCGCAGTAGCCTCGGGCGTTTTTGACTCAGTATCGTCGCGAGTTCATCATCTGTCCGGGAGCTTACTCCGGACTATGACTGGGACGGCGTTCACCTCATCGTCGTGGGCTCGTGTCCGCCCCGGAATTTAGCCTTTATTTGACGAGCCAAGGCCGGGAGAAACGTTGGGTTTCCTGGACGGCGTAAGGGTTGTCGACGCCACTCGGCTCCTCCCCGGGGGATTCTGCACCATGATACTCTCTGACATGGGGGCAGAGGTGATCAAGGTGGAACAGCCTGGCCTGGGTGACTACATGCGGGCCACGCCCCCCACGAAGCATGGCAGGAGCCCTGTCCACGCCACAGTCAACAGGAACAAGAAGAGCATCGGGATAGACTTGAAGTCCGCCGAAGGGAAAGCGGTGATGCGGCGCCTCCTCCGGACCGCCGACGTCTTCGTGGAAGGGTTCCGGCCCGGAGCCATGTCCAGGCTGGGGCTCTCGTTCCCCAGTGTGAAACGCGCCAGCCCCAAGATCGTCTATTGTTCGATATCGGCCTACGGCCAGGAGAGCGCGCTCAGCTCCATGCCCGGCCACGACATCAACTTCCAGTCGGTAGCCGGCACCCTCGCCTATTCGACCAAGGTCGGGGTCCCGCTCCTCCAGCTCGGAGACCTCGCCTCTGGGATGTACGCCGCGCTGGGGATACTGGGCGCCCTGGCGGGCGCGAGGAGGCCTGCTTTCATAGACGTCCCCATAGTAGGCTCGCTGATGTCCTGGATGGTGCTGCCCGCCTCTGCCTACCTGGCCACGGGTCAAGTCCCCAGAGAGGGTGACAGCCTCATCTTCGGCTCGACGCCCTACTACAACGTCTACCGGACCTCCGACGGCAAGTACATGGCTGTCGCGGCCATAGAGGGCGTCTTCTGGCGGAACCTGCTTGACGCCCTCGGGCTCCCCGAGCTCGAACCCCTGAGGTTCGGGACCGCCGAAGAGAGGGCTCGCGCGTCCTCAGAGCTGGAGCGCGCCTTCGCCGCGAAGACGAGGGACGAGTGGGCGAAGCTGCTCATGGGGAGGGACACCTGCGCGACGCCGGTCCTGGCTCTGGACGAGGCGCTCACCAGCGACTGGGCCAGGGACCTGGGGATGCTGGCGGGGATCGGGCGCGAAGAGGTCCTCAACGGGCCGGTCAGGACCGCCCCGGCCATGAGGAGCAAGCCCTTCACCGCAGCCCCCGACCTAGGGGAGGACACCGCCTCAATAATGAGGTCTCTGGGCTACTCTGGCGCAGAGACTCGGCGGTTGAAGTCGAAGGGCGCGGTCCAGTAGGGCCTAGGCCCTCTGCAACAGGATGGCGAAGCCTTGTCCGCCCCCCACGCAGAGGGTGGCCATGCCGTATTCCTTCCCGCTCCGGTCGAGCTCCCTTGCCAGGGTCCCCACCAGCCTGGCCCCTGACGCGCCGAGAGGGTGCCCGATGGCTATGGCTCCCCCGTGCACGTTGACCCTGGCAGGGTCGAGCCGCAGCTCCCTGATGGCGTACAGCACAACGACGGCGAACGCCTCGTTGATCTCCCACACGTCCACCTGGTCCGCCCTGAGCCCGGCCTTGGCAAGGGCCTTCTGGGACGCGGGTACGGGCCCTTTGCCCATGACGCTCGGCTCGACCCCTGCCCATCCCATGGACACGATCCTGGCCAGGGGCTTCACCCCGTGCTCCTCCATCTTCTCCCTCGAAGCGAGGGCGACCATGGACGCCCCGGCGTTGAGCGGGGACGAGTTCCCCGCCGTTATCAGCCCGTCGGACCTGAACGAAGGCTTGAGTGACGCCAGCTGCTCCAGGGTGGTGTCTCTCCTGATGCTCTGGTCCGCGTCTATCACGCGCTCCTCCCCTCCTACTTCCACCTTCATCTCCAGCAGCTCGCCCTTGAACCACCCTCCGTCCAAGGCCTCCGAAGCCTTCTTGTGCGACCCCAGGGAGAATTCGTCCATCTCGGCCCTCGAGAACCCCTCCTGCTCGGCGAGCTTCTCGGCCGTCAGGCCCATGGAGTAGCCTGTGCTCATCTGGTACTTCGCGTACTCCGGCCTCGTGAGGAGCCGCGTGTTCGGCGCCAGGGCAGGGTTGTTGGACATCGGGACATGGGTGAGGTGCTCCATCCCTCCGGCAAGGACCACGTCAGAGTTCCCCGTCATGATCTCCATGCCCCCCTCCGCCGCGGCGTTCATGGACGACGCGCAGGCCCTGTCCATCCCCATCGCCGGGACCGTGACCGGGAGGCCCGCGAGGAGGACCGGGTGCCTCCCTCCGTAGAGCCAGTTCTCGCCTGTCTGGAAGGCGCAGCCGGTGACCACGTCCCCGACCTCTTCGGGCTTGAATGCCGTCCGCTCCAGGAGTCTGCGGATGAGGAGGCTCAGGGCTTGGTCCATCCGGACCGAGTTGTATACGTCCCTCTCCGGCTGGGAGGGCCTGGACCTCGAAAAGGGGACTCGGAGATAGTCAGCTACGTACGCGTCTTTGAGCTCTGTCATGTCGCTCACTTCCCCTTGAATTCCGGCTTCCTCTTCCCCAGGAAGGCCGATATCCCTTCCTTCAGGTCCTCGGTCCCGAACAGGACGCCGGCCGCCATCTCCTCCATCTCGAGACCCACATCCGAGGGGACCTCGGCCCCCTTGTTGAGCAGCTTCTTTGCCAGCATGACTGCCACCGGGGCCTCGGTGGACGCGAGCTCAGCCGCGTACCTGACCGCCTCGGCGTCGGGCTCGCCGGCTCGGAGCACCTGGTTCACCAGCCCCATTTCATAGGCCCGCTTCCCGGTGACGCCCTCGCATGCGAGTATCATCGACGACGCCCGCGACAGCCCGACCAGTCGGGACAGCCTCTGGGTCCCGGACCAGGCAGGCACCAGGCCGCGGGTGAGCTCCGGGAACCGAAGCTCCACGTCCTCGGTGGCGAGCCTGAGGTCGCAGGACAGGGCGAGCTCGAGCCCTCCTCCGAGGGCGTACCCCTTCAGAACCGCTATCGTGAGCTTTGGGATCTCGCTCAGGCGACGCATGGTCCTCTCGCCCCTCCTGGCGAACTCCATCATCCCGGCGGCGGTGGAGACGAACTTCGTCATCTCGAAGCCAGCCGAAAAGACCGTGCCCTCCCCTGTCACCACGACCGCCCTCACCCCCTGGTCGTTCCAGAGCTCTGTCAGTATCCGGTCCAGCCCGTCGAGGACCTCGCCGTTGATCAGGTTCAGCCTCGGCCTGGCTATGACGACCTTGGCGACGCCCCCCTCCAGCCTCTCCAGCCGGATGGCCGAGTCCTCGGCCGGCGCGGGTGCCTTCGCCGCGGCCGCCTCCTTCCCTGGCTCTGGATGCAACCTCCCTTCGATCGCCTCGCGGAGCTTCCCCTCTGCTATGGAGCGCGCAGGAGCGAAAATGCCGCACTCGTACTTCGCCGAGAGCTCCTCCAGCTTGGCCTTCACCTCTGCGTTGCTGAGGTCCTTGGCGACCGATATCGGCCCGAAGGGCCTGTTCATGCCGAGGACGACCCCCCGCTCTATGTCGTCCGGGGTGGCCACCCCCTCCTCCAGGAGCTTGACCGACTCGTTGATCTCGAGGGCGAAAATGTCCATAATCGAGACCTTGTCAGTCGCTTCCGCCTTCGGGATCGCTGCCTTGCCGCTCGACCAGTCATAGAACCCCTTGCCTGACTTCTTACCCAGGCGTCCCTCGCTCACCATCTTCGCGAATGCCTTCCCCTTGCCGTACTCCGGGGAGAGGGCCGACGCGAAATATGCCAGCGAGTCCGCCCCCACGTCCACGCCGACGAAGTCGAGCAGCTCGTAGGGGCCCATGGGAAGCCCCTGGCCTCTGGCGAAGGCGTCGACCTCCGGTGGGGTAGCTACGCCCCTGTCGAGGAGCAGGCAGAAGAAGAGGGTGTCTGCCGCGTTGATCCTGTTGACTATGAACCCTGGGGAGTCCTTCAGGACCCTCACCGCGGTGCGCCCCAGCCTGCTGGACACTTCGAGGACCTGCTGGACGACGGCCGGGTCCGTCTTCGCTCCTGGGATGACCTCGACGAGCTTCATCACCATGGGAGGGTTGAAGAAGTGCATCCCTATCATCCTCTCAGGCCTGCCGATGGCCTCGGCCAGGTCAGAGATCCTGATGTTCGAAGTGTTCGAAGCGAAAATCGCGCCGGCCGGGGCCGACGCCGAGGCCTCCCCGAGGACCGCCTTCTTCAGCTCCACCGACTCGGGGACCGCTTCCAC
>JBJKSN010000048.1:0-2953 GCA_046703945.1 Nitrososphaerales archaeon
TCCCTGAGCTTCTCGCCCAGGCCGTGGGGGATGGACTTCGTGATGAGGATCCCCTTGCTCCCCTTGACCGCGGCTATGCTCTCCTTGGCGCCGAGGGCTGTCTTGCCGGCCTTCATGGAGTCCTTTACCACCTTGGAGAGTTGAGCGCTGTCCACCATTTCTCCATCAGCTCATGTAGAGGTCGATCATCCCGGTCCCCACGGGTATGGGGAGCCCGACGATGACGTTCTCGGTGACCCCCTTCAGGTCCTCCACCTCCCCCTTCACCGCCGCCTCCGCACGCGTCGGGACGGTGATCTCGAAGGCCGCCCTGGCCAGGACGCTGCTCTTGGTCCCGGCGATGCCGTGCCTCCCTATCTGCTGGATGTAGCCCTTGGACGTCATCAGGTCGGCCACCAGGAAGATGTGGGGTATGTCTACCTCGAGCCCCTGCTCGTCCAGGGTGCTCATCAGCTCCCTCACGAGGGTGGCGCGGGCCGCCTCGATGCCGAGGACCTGGGCGACCTCGTGGACGTTGTTGGTGTAGACCTTGGCCGGGTCGACGCCCTGGACCTGGACCACCTTCCCCAGGTTGGACCCGGACGTCTGTATGAACCACTCCTCCCCCTCCTTCACCACGGTGACCCGGGTGATCCCCGGGATCCCCTTCAGCTTCATGTTGAGTATCTTGTTCCTGAGGGTGAACAGGGCCGAGAGGTCCGCGTCTGGCATGCTGACGTGGATGACGTTCGGGTTCCTCTTGTCCTGCTGCACCTTCCTCTTGCCCGTCTCCACGACCTTGGCTATCTCCTCCGGAGTGGTGTCCCTGTCGCCCATCATCTCCGGGCTGAGGTGCAGCTTGATCCCTTCCGTGGGGTCGACCTCGGAGAGGGCGACGACGTTCCCCACCTTGGTGAAGAGTATCTCCTTGGCCACCTTGACCGCCTTCTCGTTCTGTGCCGCATATTCCTTGGTCAGGTAGATGTCCATGGAAGGCTTGGCGGGTATCTTGCGCGCGTCGACCAGCTCCATCAGCCTTGGAAGACCCAGCGTGACGTCCCGCTCGCGGACCCCTGCGAAGTGGAAGGTCCTGAGGGTCATCTGCGTACCCGGCTCCCCGATGGACTGGGCCGCCACTATGCCTGACGCCTCTCCCGGCTCGACCCGCGAGTAGTCGAGGGCCTCTGCCACCTTCTGCATGGACTCCTTGAGCCCTTCGTCCGTGAGGTGGGAGCTCCCGAGCTTCTCCTTCAGTTCCCTGTTGAGCCTGTCGTTGAGCTGCGGCTGGTACTTCTTCAGCAGCTTCTCTATCTCTTCGTCGCTGGCCTTTGCCTTGCCCTTGTGCGTCAGCTCCTCGGTCTCGACCAGCCTGTCCAGGTTGATGGGCCGTCCGTGGTCGCTCTTGGCAGGGTCCACGCCGTCCTCGCCGTAGAGGAACTGGATGACGTGCCCGTGGGGGTCCCTGACGGTGAGGTCGTACTCGACCTTGAGGTGCTCCAGCGCGTTGACCAGCCTCCTCTGCATGTAGCCGCTCTGCTGGGTCCTGACCGCAGTGTCCACCAGCCCTTCGCGGCCTCCCATGGCGTGGAAGAAGAACTCCGTGGGGGAGAGCCCGTCCCTGTAGTTGCTCTTGACGAACCCCTTGGCGGTGGGTGACGGGTCGTTCCAGGCGAAGTGGCTCAGAGCCCTGCCCTTCAGGCCGTGGCTGATCCTCTTGCCGCGGACGGACTGCTGTCCCAGGGCCGCGGTCATCTGGCCGACGTTGAGGCTGGAGCCCCTCGCCCCGGTCCTGGCCATGATCATGCCAGAGTTC
Organism: Nitrososphaerales archaeon; assembly: GCA_046703945.1. Lineage (GTDB taxonomy): Archaea > Thermoproteota > Nitrososphaeria > Nitrososphaerales > Gagatemarchaeaceae > UBA183. Next base: position 1,793 of record JBJKSN010000048.1, read on the forward strand.
TCTGCCGGGAAGGCCCTGTCGGCTATCCTCCCCGCCCTGTCTCTGGCCTTCGCGAGCTCGTTGACGATGTAAGCTTCGAGGGTGTCCTCGGCGGAGAGGCCTCTGGTGAGCTGCAGGGAGCCCGTCTTGTACTTCTTCTGCAGGTCGGTGACGCTGCTGTAGGCTTCGTCCAGGGCGTCGGTGATCCCCTTCTTCGCCTCGGCCGGGAGCTCGAGCTCGTTGAAGCCATAGGTGAAGCCTCTGCGGGTGAGGAATGTCTTGAGGACCTTCAGTATCGAGTTGAGGAAGTTGCGCGCGTCCTCGTTGCCATAGTCCTTGGCGATCCTGTGCAGCAGCGAGTCGGGCTCTTCTGCCCCTATGACGGCCTTGTCCACCACCCCTGAGAGGAGCTCGCCGTCCCGGATCACCACGTCGTTGGTGGAGCCGGTCCTCTGGGCCTTCGCCCACTTCGAGGTGAGGACGTAGTTCATCCCCTTGGGGAGGAAGAGCGAGAAGAGCTGCTTGCCTGTGTACATGGGGTGGGCCCCCTTGACCGCCGGCTCGGGGAGGTCCCCGACGTAGTCTCCGACCAGCGCCAGGTTGGAGAACTCGCCGGGCGTCAGCATCGCCTCGTCCCTGGTGAGCATGAAGGCGCCGGTGATGAAGTCCCTGATCCCCCCGATGATGGGGCCGCCGTACCTGGGCGACAGTATCTGGTCCTGGACCCTCATGAGCATGAGGGCCTCCGACCTGGACTCCTCGCTCTGGGGGACGTGGAGGTTCATCTCGTCCCCGTCGAAGTCGGCGTTGTAGGGCGGGCAGACCGAGGGGTGGAGCCTGAAGGTCCTGAACGGGAGGACGCGGACGAAGTGCGCCATGACGGACATCCTGTGGAGGGACGGCTGCCTGTTGAAGAGGACGACGTCCCCGTCCATCAGGTGCCTCTCGACGATGTAGCCTGGGGCGAGGGAGTCTGCCAGCGCCTTCCTGTCGCTGGCGAAGTCGAGCCTGATCTTCACGCCGTCGGGCCTGATCACGTAGTTGGCCCCGGGGTGCTCGAAGGGCCCCTTGTTCACGAGTTCCTTCAGGTGGTCGATGTTGAACGGCGACACCTTCTCAGGTATGGTGAGCTTCTTGGCGACGTCGAAGGGGACCCCCACCTCGCCTATGTCAAGGCTCGGG
>JBJKSN010000049.1:0-15713 GCA_046703945.1 Nitrososphaerales archaeon
GAAGGCCCTGTCTGTAACCTCAATCGGGGCAATGATGGCGGCCGTGGACAGCACCGTGGTCCTCCTCGCCCTCTTTCCAGTGGCCGCAGACCTGAAGTCAAACTTCGTGACCATGACGTGGGTCGTCATTGCGTATCTCGTGGTGAACACCGCCCTAGTGCTCAGCCTAGGCAGGGTAGCCGACATGTACGGCAGGAAGCTCCTCTACAACATCGGGTTCGCGATATTCACGGCTGGGTCTGCCCTCTGCGGCTTCGCACCCAACGGTCCCGCCCTCGTGGCATTCCGGGTGGTGCAGGGAATCGGGGCGGCCCTCCTGACGTCGAACTCCTTCGCGATACTGTCTGAGGCCTTCCCGAAGGGCGAGACCGGGCGGGCATTCGGCCTGCAGTCGATCGTCTGGGGGCTGGGCAACGTCGTCGGCATCATCCTGGGCGGGGTGATAATCACCTACACTACATGGCGCTGGATATTCCTGATCAACATCCCCATAGGCATCTTCGGGACCGTCTGGGCGTACAGGGCCCTGAGGACCGTCAAGCCGGAGGGCAGGCGGGGGTCCTTCGACGTCCCGGCTGCCGCGGCTTTCACCACGGGCCTCCTCTTGCTCCTGGTGGGGGTGACCTGGGGCCTGCTCTACTCCTGGCAAGACCTGACCACGGTCGCGGCCCTCGCGCTCTCGCCACTGTTCTTCGTGGCCTTCGCCATTTGGGAGGGCAAGTACAGCGCGGACCCCATCCTCGACTTCGCATTCTTCAGGAACAGGGTCTTCTCCTTCTCCATCATGGCCGCGCTCCTCCAGTTCCTCGCGGTGTTCAGCGTCAACTTCCTCCTGATCTTCTATCTGGAGGGCATCACTGGGCTCTCGGCTCTGACCGCCTCCTACCTCATCATCCCCTTCGCCGTGGCGAACGCCACCCTCGGCCCGGTAGGAGGCCTGCTGTCTGACAAGTTCGGCTTCAAGAGCGTCTCCGCCGTTGGCACCCTGATGCTTCTGGGCGCCATCTTGCTCTTCAGCCAGCTGAGCGTGAGCTCGACTCTGCTAGAGATAGGGGGGATCGAAGCTATCTCCGGCATAGGCCTCGCCTTCTTCTGGCCTGCAAACACGTCTGCCATCATGTCGTCGACGCCCCCGGCGAGGTACGGGGTGGGGTCAGGGGCGATGAACACATTCAGGAACACCGGAATGGTCCTGAGCTTCGCGCTTTCGCTCACAGCGGCCACCTCCGTGATCCCTGCGCACGTGGTGTACCAGCTTTTCATAGGGAACCTGTCCGGGAGGCTCCCGCTGAGCCTTGCTGTCTCCTATCTGTCCGGCCAGCGCTTCGCCTTCGAGATCTCTGCCGTGCTGCTTGCGGTAGCCTTCGTCTTCGTCCTTGCCGCCGGGGGAGGACCTCCCAGGGAGGCTCGCCCGCCTCTTCAGACCACCTCAGCGGAAGCGCCGGCGCCTGGCGCCTGACCGCCAGAGACAGTTAAATCGGCACTCGAACAAGTCCGAGGCATGGTGGTGGACCTCCACGAGGACATCGGCTACTACTACCTGATGGGCGGGCCCAAGCCGTTCTCAGAAGACGCACCCGACCGACAGGCGGACATCCCGAAGTGGAGGAAGGCCGGCATGACGCTTGTCCTCGGGTCCGTCTTCCCGCTCCTCGGGAGCCTCAACCCGAGGAAGATCGCTGCCATGGAGGAGATGTATGGACGCTGGTCCCCGTCTTCGGCCCTCGTATCCCCCAGGGACGTCGCCATCGAGCTCATCAAGATATACTACGCCCTGGAGAAGATGCACCCGAAGGACATCAAGATAGTCAGGACCACGGAAGACATAGAGTCCCTCGGCGGGCGGGTGGGCATCGTCCTCCACATAGAGGGTTGCGAAGCACTGGGGGAACCAGAAGACCTCGATGTCTTCTTCAACCTAGGGGTGCGATCCGTGGGTCTCACCTGGAACTATGACAACAAATTCGCGGCGTCGTGCCTCTCGTCCAAGGACTACGGGCTCACCGGCGAAGGGGAGGCCCTGGTCGCCGCGGCCGACCGGCTCGGCGTGATGGTGGACCTCTCGCATGCCTCCCCACGGACGGCGGCGGATACCCTGGGCTCCTCCGAGCTGCCTCCGTTCTTCAGCCACTCTGATGCCGCAGGGGTCCAGCCCAACCAGAGGAACATCTCGGATGGGCTGATACGCGAGACCGGGCGGAGGGGCGGGATAGTCGGGCTCACCTTCATCCGTAGCTGCATAGGCCGTCCGTTCACTGCTGCCAGGCTCGTCGACCACGCCAAGCGGTTCATCAAGGTTGGCGGCCCGGCGGCGCCCGCGCTGGGGACGGACTTCCTGGGGATGTCGACCGCCCCAGAGGGGATAGGCGACGTCTCCAAGGTGGGGAAGCTCAGGAAGGCTCTGGTCGATGCCGGGATAGCAGCCGACCAGGCTGACGGAGTCATGCACGACAACGCCTACAGGTACATCTCCGAGCGCTCCTCGCGCTGGTGAAGCGCGCCCATGACACCCCTTTTAACCGGAGACCGACAGCTCCTCCTGTGGTAGCCTTCGACGCCCAGAGGTTCGACGACCTGGTCTTCGCGAGGATGAGCGAGACCAAGATTCCCAGCATGTCGGCGGCGGTGATCGAGGATGGGACGGTAGTCCACATGAGGGGCTTCGGCTGGAAGGACGCCAGTGCAGCCAGCCCGGCGACGCCGCAGACCATCTATGGCATCGGCTCGATCACGAAGTCGTTCGTAGCCCTGGCGGTGGGCAAGCTCGTGGAGTCGGGTAAGATGGACTTCCACGACCCGGTCACCAAGTTCATCCCGCTCAGGCAGAAGGCCTTCCAGGGGGTGGAGGTCCACCACCTGCTCTCACACACCAGCGGGATCCCGGGACTGGGCTCTCTGGAGGTCATACTGTTCAGCGCGTTCAGGGAGTACCATCACTGGCTTCCCATCGCAAGCATGGACGACATGGCCTCTTTCCTGGAAGGGGTGGACGGCTGGGCGGTATCGAAGCCGGGGACAAAGTTGCACTACCTCAACGAGGGGTTCGTCCTTCTAGGCGAGATAGTCTCGAGGGTCAGCGGCCGCCACTGGTTCGACTACCTGAGGTCGGAGGTCCTGGCCCCGCTTGGCATGAAGAGGACTTTCCTCTCGAAGGCCGACGTCTCGGCCGACACGGACGTAGCCACTCCCTATGTCATAAGAGGGGCGAAGCTGACCCCCGTTCCGGTCCCCTACGGCAGCGACTCCGCGGGGGGCATCATGAGTTGCGCCGCAGACCTTTCACACTACGTGACGATGCTCATCAACGGCGGCGAGTTCGAGGGGAGGAGGGTGGTATCCGGGGACATCATATCCAAGATGGAGGCGCCCTATGCGAAGTGGTCCGTAGAAAGCTACGGGGGGGACTCCTACGGCTATGGGCTGATGATCATCCCCGACTTCCACGGGCACAAGATCGTCCGCCACGGAGGCTCGGTGGACGTCTACACCTCAGACATGGAGTACGCCCGCGACCTCCGGTCCGGAGTAGTCCTGCTTTCCAACGGCACCGGCTACAGCATGGGGCTGCTCGGGATGTCTGCCGTGTCCCTCCTCGTAGGCGCCAATCCTGGCGAGCTGAGGGCCGTCAGACTGGAAAGGCTGCTGAAGAGGCTCGAAGGCCAGTATAGGACCTACAAGGACACGCTGGTCGCCGAGGTGAAGAGGGTCGGCAGCTTCCTTATGCTCTCGGGGGAAGACATAGGCAACAACATCATACTGGTCCCTGGAGGCGAGGAAGGGGAAGAGGCGCGGTTCTTCACACTGGAAGGGGGGGCTCGGATGGAGGTGGTCTTCAGACTCGACCAGAGCGGCGTGGAGCTCTTCTTTGAAAGATACAGGTACCGGAGGTCTGGTCCCATGCCGCCCCGCGCCGAGACCACGTGGCCGAGTTGAAAATGACCAAGGTGGTGGTCACAGGCGGCAGCGGGAAGGCTGGTAGGGCCTGCATCCGGGAGCTGAAGGGGCACGGGTACGAGGTGTTCAACGTCGACAAAGCGAAACCCGTGGAAGACCTCTGCCCCTCGATACAGGCAGACCTCGCTGACTATGGCCAGGCGGTGGACGCGCTGGCCGCGGTCGAACGCGGCCCCCATGGGGTCGACGGTGTGGTGCACCTGGCGGCGATCCCCGACTCAAGGTTGTTCACCAATTCCGTGACGTTCGAGAACAACGTCATGAGCACCTACAACGTGTTCGAGGCATCCACGCGCCTCGGGGTCAAGAACCTGGTGTGGGCCTCCAGCGAGACGGTCCTGGGGCTCCCCTTCGACACGCCGCCGCCGTACCTGCCGGTGGACGAGGAGTATGCCGGGCGGCCCGAGAGCGCCTACTCGTTGAGCAAGCTCGTCGGGGAGGAGATGGCCAGGCAGTACTGCAGGTGGGATCCAGAGCTGAAGATAATCGGGTTGCGGTTCTCGAACATCATGGAGCCGGAAGACTACAAGGCGTTCGGAGCGTTCCAGGACGACCTGCGAGCGCGCAAATGGAACCTGTGGGGGTACATCGACGCCAGGGACGCGGCCCAGGCGGTGCGCAGAGCCCTCGAGGTGAAAATCAAGGGCGCGGAGGTTTTCATCATAGCAAACGCAGACACGGTCATGGCTGCGAGCAACGAAGAGCTCCTCGGCGCGGTCTTCCCCAAGGTCGCCGTGAAGAGGAGCCTCGGCAGGAACGAAACGCTTCTCTCCATCGACAAGGCAAGGAAGGTGCTCGGCTTCGAGCCAGAGCACAACTGGCGGAGCAAGAGCGCCTAGGCTGGTCAGATGCCGTGGTGGACCAGGGCCCCCTCTTCTTCGTCGTGCACAAGCACAGGGCCCGGTCGCTGCACTATGACCTGCGCCTGGAGGTGCAGGGAGAGATGCCCTCCTGGTCTGTGCCCAAGGGGCTCTCCATGGACAACTCTGTGAAGAGGCTCGCCATGCCGACCGGCCCCCACAAGCTCGAATACAGGCACTTCGAAGGAGTCATCCCCGGAGGGAGCCCGGGGACCGGCGCCGTCATGATTTGGGACCAGGGGACCTACATCCCTGAGGTCGAGTCATCGGGGGCCTGGCGCGCGGTTGCGGACAGGCGCGAAGCTGACGAGGTGGCCGCCTCGGGGCTGCGCGACGGCAACCTGAAGTTCACCCTGTTCGGCCAGAAGCTGACGGGGTCTTTCGCCCTGGTGCGGACCAGGGGCCTTGGCTCCAAGGAGGCATGGCTTGTCATCAAGCACAGGGACGCACACTGCAGGGAGGGATACGACGCGAACGACTACGACTTCTCAGCCGAGACCGGCCGGTCCTTCGCTCAGATTTTCGAAGATGCCGGAGGCGCAGGTCAAAGCGGCCTGTAGTATTTTTTAGGCACCGGGTTTTTCATCTCCGACGTGAGAATATGGCCCGGTTCGTGCTTGTATCCGACACGACTCTCTCTCGCAACTACCGAAGCGTCCCTCTACTCGACTTCCTAGCCAGCGCGCCCACCGACGCCCTCCCGGGCGCCATCTACTCCTTCCTGAAGGGTCCAGCCCCGCCCGATGAAAAGGGGAGAGCAGCGCTAGCTCCCTACGCCATCAGGAAGCTGGAAGCCGCCCTGCTCAAAGACTTCACAAGCGACGAGGTCGTGGTAGCCCACGAGGACCATGTCGCCGAGTTTGTGGACGATGACACCGAGGTGATCGGCGTGTCGACCATGGACCCTCTAGGCCTCGGGCCTCTGACGATGTCCTACGCTGTCTTTTTCGAGACCAGGGCCCGCGCCTACGTCCAGAGAGACTTCGAGGCCCTGCTCGCCCGGGTGAACAAGGCGAGGGCGGGGAAGAAGGCTAAGCTCCTCGTCGGTGGGCCGGGGGTCTGGGAGCTGACCGTCCGGCCTGAAGAGCTCGAGAGAAACAGCATAGACTTCGCCTTCCAAGGGGAGACAGACGACATCGCCGGGGACCTCTTCAGGTACGTCTCCGACGACTCCTCGGAGAAGACCGAGTTCTTCAGGGGCTATCAGACCTTCAACGCCGACTTCCGGAAGGAGTGGTCGCCCAGCTCCAAATTCATAAGCCGCTACCAGTTCTCGAAGCAGTTCCCGTCTCTCGACGACATCCCGGACATCGTCAACCCCTCCGTGAAGGGGATGACGGAAATCATGCGCGGGTGCGGCATAGGCTGCGACTTCTGCGAGGTCACACTCAGGCCTCTGAGATACTACCCCCCCGAAAGGGTGAGGCGCGAGCTAGAGGTAAACGTCCGTTCTGGGCAGAACAACGCCTGGCTCCACACCGACGAAGTCTTCGCCTACCAGCACGGACGGAACTACGTCCCCAACGAGGACGCGCTGGTCGACCTGATGAAGGCGGTCATGGGCACCCCGGGCATCACCCGCACCAATCCGACCCATGGCAGAATCTCGATCCCTGCTGCCTATCCGGACCTGATGCGCAAGATGTCCGCGGCCATGAGGGCTGGGAAGAACAACTGGATCGGGCTGCAGGTCGGCGTCGAGACTGGGAGCGACCATCTGGCTGCGAAGCACATGCCCAACAAGACCCTTCCGCTCAAGGTGGGCCCGGACGGGTCATGGTCGGACATCGTTTGGAGGGGGACCTACGTCATGAACAAGTACTACTGGCGGCCTGCTTTCACTGTCCAGGTTGGGCAGGCCGCCGAGACGCCAGAAGACAATTGGGACACCGTTGCCCTGATCAACAGGATGAGCGCCTCTGTCCTCGACAACGGTCTTCCCTTCGAGTTCACTGTCACGCCGATGCAGCACGTCCCGCTTGGGCTCCTCAAGAGCCGGGACTTCGCTTCGCTAAAGCTTGACCAGTCGCAGCTGGCCGTCTACTTCGCGGCCTACAGGCACCTGGCGAAGATGGCGGCCCGCGACGCGACCAGCGCGTCGAGCGACGCGAGCCTGGCCTCGAGATACATCGCCGGTGCCATGGTCGGGCTGGGCGGGTGGGCCATGTTCCGCCAGGTGAAATCTGTCTGCAAGAAGGGAGGCCTGGACCTCGAGAAGGCATCGAGGTACGGCCTTTCGGACCGCCGTCCCCTGCCATCCCTCGTCGTAAGGCGCTGACGACGGACCCTTCCGCCAGGTCTCAGTCCGACGTCCAAGGCCAGCGATTGACTTCGACATTCGGATAATTCGAGCCTCGAAGGGCCTAACGGCTTTAAGGCCACACGGACGGCGCCGATTTTCGCTTGTCCGCAGGGAAGCTCAACAACTACACGACGAGGTCGCGCTCGAGGGTCAAGGGGGACAAGAAGACCTCGGCCGCCGAGTTCCGTCGCCTGCTCGCCCTCGCGCAGCCGGCGCTCTCGGCGCCGGGGGCTAGGTCCCTGAAAGCAGACCTGAACGGGGTGGTCGTGCAACTCGACACCAACAGCGCCCACCAGGCCGAGTTCTGGGCGAGCAACTGGGTCAGGGCCGACGCCTCAGCCTCGCCCAAGGCGAGGATTTACTCCGCGACGGGGGTCGAGGGCATCGAGCCGTCCGCGTACTACTGTCCCGAGCTCCGGTCTGCCATATTCCTGAACACCGAGTACTACGGCCAATGCAAGTCGTGGGCGCTCGGCATCGCCGCCGCCTTACTCGAGCGGGAGGCCAACACCCTCTCTATCCACGGAGCGACGGCACTGTACAAGGGGAAAGGAGTGGTCATAGTCGCCCCCACGGGTACCGGAAAGACTACCCACTCGCTGCGGATATTCATGAGCGAAGGAGGGAAGATCTGCGGCGACGACTGGGCCTACGTCCAGTTCCCTGATCCCATCCCGGAGGTCCCTTCGAGCCGCCTGGTCGCCAGGCAGCCGGAGAGGGCCCTGTATCTGAGGTCTGAGTCCCAGAAGGAGCAGGAGTGGCTCGGCGAGGTATTCGACAGGTCGATGAACGAAAACGCAACCACCAGCAAGAAAGACTGCGAGTACCCAGAAGGCGAGACAGGGTGCTCAGTCACCCATCGGCGCTGTGTCTTCGACGACGGCAGGCAGTGGTGCTACTATGCCTTCGGCAACTCGAGGACCCTGGTCAGGAGGGAGGATTTCCTCGGCCCGGACAAGGTGGTCGACGAGGTACCGATCGACCTGGTCGTCCTTCTGCGGAGAGACGACCACAGCCCTGCGGAGACAAAGCTGGATCCAGAAGAGGCCATCGGGATACTCAGGAAGGGGGAGTACATGATACTCCCCGGCGCTGGCCCCAAGGAGAAATGGGGTTCGATGTCGTACGAGCCCTGGTACAATCCGTATCTGCTCGAGCCTGACGCAGAACGCCAAGCGGCTTTCTTCCGTCTCATGTTCGGGAAGTGGAAGGTTCCGTGCATAATCCTCAACACCGGAGTCGAGGGGATACAGGAGAGCCACGGAAGGATAGTCGCTGCCCTCGAGGCGGGCTAGGCGCGGGCCGGTCTACCTTCCTTCACCTTGCTTCGATGGGGCCCACGATGAACGTCCCGACCAGCAGCACGGCCAAGACAAGGGCCGAAATCGCCACGTACTTCCAGTTCTTCTCCGCGACGAACATTATCCCTCCGACTGCCACCCTGAAGAATGGGATGGCCAGAAGGACGAGCACGCCAGCTTCGATGATGGAGAGCGGCTCGAACTTGCCGAGCTGAGCGCCTAGAGTGCCCATCGAGTACACCGGCTTCCCATACCCGGTGCTGATGACCCCCTCCAGGGTGGGAGGGAACCCGGCGAACGACCCCACCTTGAAGGACGAAAGGACGAGGCCGACCGCTATCAGCGCCGAGCTCAGCACCACGCCATACCTCAGGGCCAACCCGATGGCGCTCTCCAGGTCGTACTCGACGCGGTCTTCCTTCTCTCCCTCCTTCATATGGAGATCACCCCCTTCTGCAGCATCTCCACACCCGCAACCACCAGGACGATCACGAACAAGACCCTCAGGTACATCGGCTTCGACCTGCGGACCAGCCTGGACCCGACGAACGAACCCATCACGACGCCGATGGCCACCGGCCCCACGATGACCAGGTCCACGTACCCCTTCAGGAAGAAGATGCCGGCGCTCGCCGCCGCCGTCACTCCGATCATGAAATTGCTGGTGGTGGTCGAGACCTTGAAGGGGAGCCTCATCACGATGTCCATGCCGATCACCTTCAGCGTCCCGCTCCCGAGCCCGAGGAGCCCTGCGAGGAGGCCTGCCATGAGCATCACCAGGAAGCCGCCGGCCACCCTCTCTGCTTCGTAGGGGACGGCTTGGTTCAAGGAGGGGTCGAAGTACTCCCCCCTGAGCTCCAGGGCCGTGGACAGCCTGTTGGGCGTGGTGTTGATGTCAGCGCTCGAGAGCTGTCTTTCTTTCCTTACCTTGCGGTAGAGGTCGAAGGAAGAGACGATGAGGACGGTGCCGAAGACGAGGTAGATCACCCACGAGAGGCCCGATCCCACCAGGAATATCGTGAGGACGGCGCCGATGACTGCGCCTGACGTCGTCGCCGCGTTGAGGAAGGTGCCTATCTTGAAGTTCGACATCCTGTCCTTGATGAAAGCGGACGCGGCGCCGGAAGACGTCCCTATCACAGACACCATGCTCGCCCCGATGGCGTACTGAACGGGCACCCCGAACCCCAGAGTGAGGATGGGCACTACGAGCAGCCCCCCGCCTATCCCAACCATCGAGCCCAGCCAGCCAGCGCCGACCGACGCCACCAGCATGAGAAGGAGGAACGTCTCTGTCGCTACCATGGCCCTCTCCTAGCTGCCTTCGAGGGCCGTTGATGGATTAGATGACGTGCACATCGAGCCTGGGACCCCTTGTTCGGGACGCCGCCTGCGAGGGGAATAAGTGTTTGTTGGCCGTGGGGGCATTACGCGCCCAGTGGGAGTCACGGGGCCACAAACAGGGCCTTTGCTCAGCCTTGACGGCCTTCTGTCCCCGCCAGCACCTGGTGGCCCTCTCCAGCCGTGGGAGCCGAGCGCAGCAGCGGCGGCTGCGCGATGCCTCTATCCCCGAGGCGTTCAGGAGCCCTCCGTTTCGCCGTCGCGCGAAGAAAGTATTTAGCGACAGGACCGGCCTCGGCTCACGTTGAGGAAAAAGGCGGTCTTCTTCGACTTCGGAGGGACGCTCCTTGTCATGAGGAGGGACCGCGTCATAAGCAAGATACTCACCGGGAAAGGTTACCCCACTACTCCCGCCGATGTCCGGTCCGCCTACTTCGACGTCGAGCCGGCCTGGCTCGGTCTCTACGGGGACAGGAGCTTCACCTCCGAGCAGTCGGAGGAATACTACCGGCGGCTGGACGCCATGGTCTTCGGGCGCCTCTTTCCTGGCTCCTCGGAGGGAGAGCAAATCTCGCATCTGATGCGTAGGATGTGGCCGGAGGTCCAAGAGTCCATCCCGCTGGAGCTCTACCCGGACGCCGAGCCGACCCTGAAACGGCTGAGCGAGGGCGGCTTCAAGCTCGCCCTCATCTCGAACGGCCCGCCCGACGTGGCTGAAACGGTGTCACGGTTCGGCCTCACAAAGTACTTCCCCGTGGCGCTTGTCTCAGGGGTGGTCGGGGTCTCGAAGCCAAACCCGGAGATATTCAGGATCGCACTCAACGGGACGGGGGTCGAACCGGGCGAAGCGGTCCACGTCGGGGACCTCTACGAAGCCGACGTGAAGGGGGCGAGGAACGCGGGCGTGACCCCGTTGCTTCTGGACAGGGACGGCAATTATGGGGAAGTCGACTGCCCCAAGATCAGCGGGCTCGCGGAGGTCTACGAATTCCTGGAGTAGCTCGCGCAGGCCATTCCATAATAGGTCGGGACCTGATATGAGACCAATTCTCCTTCCATGGGCACCGCGGAGAGCGCCCCGGCCAGCATCGCCATCTGCCAAGGGCTGTCAGGCTTAGCCTCATCGATGAGCCGCGGCGCAAGGTCTAGGATGGAGCTCAGGCTTCCCTTCTTCACGGCGTCGACCACGAACTTATCGTATCTGGCGGCGCTGGGGCTGTACCCGTAGGGGCCGTTCTTCTTGTGTGCGTGCGCCTGGTCAGCACTGGCGACGAAGGCTATCCGCTTCCGCTGACCCTCGGCGACGAGCGCCACCATCCGGCCGAACTCGAAGTTCTGGCGGAGCGATATCCCTCTCGACGGGGTGACTATCACTATCTTGCTCTTCAGCTTCGTCTCTTTGAGCAAGAACCAGAGAGGGATCAGCGTCCCCCAATCCATCGCCAAGTCTGAGAGCGGCCCCTCGGCCACTCCATAGGTGGCCCCGGCCACGGGGATCCCGGCCCCTTCTGACTCTTCGATGATGGCCCGGGCGAGGGTCACGTCGCACTTGGCCCTGAGCCCCACTTTCCTTCCTCCCTCTGCCACCGCGCCGGACGAGTTCTCTGACGTCACAACCCCGATGTGCCTGTGTAGTCTGAGGTTGTGGGGGCTGGCGATGACAATCGTGTCTGGCTTCTCCTGCTCCATCCTTGACGCCAGGTACCTCATCCCCTTCCGGGTGGGCAGGAACAGGCTGAGCTTCTTGCCGGCAAGGGCAGGCACCGTCTCTCCTCCGTGGGGAGCCAAGCACGCGTACACGAGGGGCATGCCATGCAACGGGCGCCCGCGTTATTCAAGGGTTCTTGTCGAGGTAGTGCATTATGCCCATCACCGAGGTCCTCACGGACACCTTCGCATGGATGGGGAGCTCCTCGACCCCTGCGTCGGCGGCCACCGTCTTCTCCATGGACTCGGACGCCTGGTCGAGGCCGGCCTTCTGCTTCCTCAAGCCCTTCACCTGGTCCACCCAGGACTGCACCAGCTCCACGGTCCTCCCGAACACCCAGTCCACGTCCTTCCTGGCCGCAAAGTGCGGGAGGAGGAGCTCCCCAGGCGAGGTCTGGCGCAGCGACGCTATGGTGTCCACCAGCTGGGACGGGTTGAAGCTGGGGGGAGGCGTCGTGGGTATCAGCGCGTTCAGGTCGGGATAGACTATGCCGACGGCGTCGGCGGTCAGCAGCGCATGGGCGCCGTCGAGGAGGACAGAGTCCTGGTGGGGCGCGTGTCCTGGGGTGTGCATTATGGTGGCGGTCAGCCCATCCCCGAGGTCGAGGTGCGTCTCAGCGCCAAGCCCGGTCACCCTTTCTGGAGGCACCGGTTCAGGGAGCCCGTACAGTTCCATGATGGACTTGCCGAAGACCATCGTGGAGCTCTCGATCAGTCTGGTCGGGTCTACGAGATGCGGGACGCCCTTCTCATGGGCTAGAAGCTCGGCGTTGGGCATCTCCCTCAGGAGCCTCCCTGCGGCCCCGGCGTGGTCCAGGTGGACGTGAGTGGGGATGAGGTACCTGACGTCCGAGGGCATGACGCCGACCTCGGCCAACCCCTTCAGCACGCTCTCATAGGAGGTGGCGTAGCCGCAGTCGACGAGGGCAGGCTTGGGGCCCTTCAGCAGGTACGCGCCCACAGTTCCCGGGACGCCGAGGGCATAGGTGTCGAGCAGGTAAGCCCTCTCTGAGACCTTCTTGGCATACGTGCCCAGTCACCTCGGCGAGTCTTTCTTGGCGAACTCGAAGGCCAGCATGGCCAGGGACGCGGCGCCATACTTGAGGACGTCTTCGTCTACCTTGAACTTCGAGCTATGGTTCGGGTAGATGCACCCCTTGGCCGGGTTCACCGCTCCCAGGAAGTAGAACGTCCCGGGGGCCTTCTGCAGGAACCTCGAGAAATCCTCCCCTCCGAGGATGGGCTCCATCCGCTTCACCCTGGTGCCCCGTATCCTCCGGAGGACCTTCGCCGCCTTCTCCGTGGCCTTCGGGTCGTTCACTGTCACCGGGTATGCATCCTTCTCGAACTCGACCTTGGCCGAGCCTCCGTAGGACCTGCATATCCCCTCGACTACCCTGGCCACCCTCCTCTTCGCCAGTCGCCTGGTCTCCTCATCGAGGGTCCGTATGGTCCCCTGGAGTTCTGCGTAGTCAGGGATGATGTTCTCCTTGGTTCCGGAGTGGACCGACCCGACGGTGATCACGAACGGTCGGACAGGGTCCATCATCCTGGAGGAGACGCCCTGCAGGCCGAGTATGACATTGGCCGCGATGTAGACCGGGTCCACCGTCTTATGGGGGGCAGAGCCGTGACCTCCTCTCCCTTCTATCCTGATCTTGAAGGAGTCCGGGGCCGCCATCACCGGACCTTCCCTCACTCCGAACTCTCCCGCCTTCCTGTCCCCATCGATGTGCAGCCCGAACACGTAGTCGACCTTCGGGTCGGTCATGGCTCCGTCCTCTATCATGGGGAGCGCTCCACCCCTCCCGCCGTGCTCTTCGGCAGGCTGGAAGAGGAACTTGACAGTGCCGTGCAGCTCCTCCCTTGCCCCTGCCAGCATCTCTGCAGCCCCGAGCAACATCGCCATATGCGTGTCGTGGCCGCAGGCGTGCATCACACCATCCACCTTCGACCTGAAGTCCACATCAGCGGCCTCGGTTACCGGGAGCGCGTCCATGTCGGCTCTCAGGGCCACGACCCTTCCATCCAGTTGCCCCTTCAGGACCCCTACCACTCCGTTCCCTCCTACTCCCCTCCTCACGCGGACTCCAAGCGCTTCAAGCCTGTCGGCGACGAACTTCGACGTCCAAGCCTCGCGGTATGACAGCTCCGGGTGCTGGTGCAGGGACCTCCTCGTCCTGATCAGCTCGGGCTCGATCTTCTTCGCTTCGGCCAGGAAATCCATCGTGGAGGTGGCGTGAGGGGTGGATAAAAGGAGACGATGGCCGGCCTCCCCTTCGGGCCTTCCATTCTGGGCTCACACTTTTAGCACTCCCCGTCGGCGCGCGGGCGTTGGCGGTGTCCAACGCCTCGAAGGCAGGCATAGCGATATTCCTCGGATCCGCCCAGTTCAGCATCTGCCTTGTGCTCGCGGAGATTCTCTTCCCCAACTACAACGTCTCCACCAACTACATCAGCGACCTGGGAGCCTTCTGCCCCTCCGTCGGCCCGTGCGTCATCGAACCGTCTGCCGACGTCTTCAACGGGTCCATCATCGTCCTGGGGTTGCTCATACTGGTGGGGGCCTACTACCTGAGACTCGGCTTTCACTCTACTCCGGCCGCCGCCATCGTAGCCATCGCCGGCATAGGCGCCATGGGCGTGGGCCTCTTCCCGGAGACCACGGGCATATGGCACAGCATATTCTCGCTCATCGTCTTCCTCTTCGCCGGGCTGGCTGCCATAGTGACTTCGAGATACCAGAAGCGGCCGATGTCCTACTTCTCCATCGTCCTCGGCGTGATGACCCTCGCAGCTCTGGTCCTATTCGTTGCAGGCGAGTACCTCGGCCTCGGAGCCGGAGGCATGGAGAGGATGGTTGTCTTCCCGGTCCTCATATGGTCCCTGGCCTTCGGAGGGCACATGATGTCGACAGAAGACCGGCCCAGGGCGTAGCCTCGGAGAACGAGGAACAGGCGGCTCTGACTGCGTCCAGGAGACTAGGCTGTCCAGGCAACGTGTCCCAGCTGGGCCGAGATGGCTAGGACTGCACCTGCTTCCTGATGGCGTCGACGACGTCGGGGTTGGCGAGGGTGGTGATGTCCCCGTAGTCCTTCCCGTCTGAGATGGCCACGAGGACGCGCCTCATGATCTTGCCTGACCTGGTCTTGGGGAGGTCGGGGACGATGTGGACAGACCTCGGCTTCGCGATGGGCCCAAGCTGTCTCACGACGTTCTCCTTGATGGCGTCCTCCAGCGCCTTCGAAGACGAGCCCCCGGGCTTCAGGGCCACATAGACGATGGGGACGTGGCCGCGGAGCTCGTCGGTCATGGCTATGGCCGCAGCTTCGGCCACTTCAGGCGTGGTCAGGACCGCGTTCTCCAGCTCCTTAGTCCCCAGCCTGTGGCCGGCGACCTTGATCACGTCGTCTACCCTGCCGAGGATGCGGAAGTACCCGTCGGATGCCAGCACCGCGCCGTCCCCTGCGAAGTAGGGCCAGTCGCGCCAGTCCTTGCTGTCGCTGTTCCTGTTGTACTTCGAATAGTACGTCCTGACGAACCTGTCAGGGTCCCCCCATATGGTCTGCATTATCCCTGGCCAGGGGTTTCTGATGCACAGGTTCCCGGCTCTGTTCTGGCCCGCTGGGATGGCAGCTCCGTCCTCGTCATAGATCACGGGGTAGATGCCTGGCATCCCGGGTCCTGCGCTCCCGGGCTTCATGGGGCTGACCGCCGGGAGGGTGGAGCAGAGGAACCCGCCGGTCTCTGTCTGCCACCAGGTGTCGGTGATCACTGCCTCCTTCTTCCCGACCACCTCGTGGAACCACTTCCAGGTCTCGGGCTCTATGGGCTCGCCCACAGTCGTCATGGCCTTGAAGTGGTAGTCGTACTTCTGAGGCTCTCCGGGCCCGGATTTCCTGAGCATCCTGATGGTGGTAGGGGCGGTGTGGAAGATGTTCACGCCTAGCCTCTCTGCAATCCTCCAGGGCCGCCCGGCGTCCGGGTAGAGAGGGACCCCCTCGTACATCACCGTCGTAGCGGCCAGCGCGAGGGGGCCGTACACTATGTAGGAGTGCCCCGTGATCCACCCGATGTCGGCGAAGCACCAGTAGACGTCTTCCGGATGTATGTCCTGGACGAATTTCGAAGTGGCGGCCACGTAGGCTAGGTACCCGCCGGTCCTGTGCTGGGCCCCCTTGGGCCTGCCGGTGGAACCGCTGGTGAACATCAGGAAAAGGGGGCCTTCCGTGTCCATGGGTACTGGGG
>JBJKSN010000050.1:0-5384 GCA_046703945.1 Nitrososphaerales archaeon
ACGTCATACGGACCGGCGTGTCCGCCCTGGGGAGCATGGACGCGGAGAGGGCGACCCCCGAGCGGCAGCATTCCATCGAGGCCAAGATGTCCGTCCTGGCGGCCAACAGCCGTCGGGTCCCAGCGGGGGAGGAGCCGAGGGTCCCAAGAGAAGGCCAGGGGTACTCTGACAACCTCCTCTCGATGCTGACCACGAGGGAGGCGACCAGGTTCGAACGGTGGGTCTTCGAGCGGGTCCTGATATTCTACATGGAGCACGACATGAACGCCTCGTCCTTCACGGTGAGGGTCGTGGCGTCCACCCTGGCCGACCCCTACGCGGCGGCCTCGGCTGGGCTGGCGTCCCTGAAGGGGCCGCTGCACGGCGGGGCCAACGAGGCCGCCATGGAGATGCTCCTGCAGGTGAAAGACCCCGGCGACGCCAAGGAGTTCGTGGACTCTGCGATCGGCCAGGGGAAGAAGCTGATGGGGTTCGGCCACAGGGTCTACAAGGAGTTCGACCCCAGGGCGAGGCTCTGCAAGCAGTACCTGGGCGAGATGGTCGAAAAGCGGGGGGGCGGCGAGAGCATCTACGGCGTCTGCGACGCCGTCGAGAGGGAGATGTGGGAGCGGAAGAAGATACCCCCGAACCTTGACTACTACGCCGCGCCCATATTCTACCTCCTCGGGATCGAGATACCGCTCTACACCCCGATCTTCGCCGCCAGCAGGGTCTTCGGCTGGATGGCCCACTTCAACGAGCAGGTGGCGGAGAACAAGCTGATCCGCCCGGACTCGACCTACCTCGGGCCCACGGGGCTGACCTACAAGCCCATCGGGGAACGGCAGGCCTAGCGGGCGAGGCGCCGGGCGGCCTCTTCGACGGTGAGCTTCCCGGCCATGACCTGCGCCGCGAGCCTCCCCGCCTTGGACTCGGAGGCCGAGGCGAACCTGGCCATGGCGGCCCCGCGCGCCGTCTCGACTATCATGCCGCGGATGCCCCTCAGCCTGAGCGCCGGGTCCCCGGAGGCGAGCTTCGCCCTGGACTCGTCGATGACCTTCCTCAGCGTCTCCACCCCCTCCCCCGCGAGGGCGGAGACCTTCAGCACCGGCGGAGAGCGGGGGCCGCCGCGGAAGAGCGAAAGGAGGCTCACGACCATGGCGTCGGCCCCCTCGATGTCGGCCTTGTTCACCACGTAGACGTCGCCCGCCTCCATGAGCCCTGCCTTGGACGCCTGGACCTCGTCGCCGAGGCCCGGCATGATGACGACCAGGACCGTGTGCGACACCCCCACCACCTCGATGTCAGACTGGCCTATGCCCACCGTCTCGAGGAGTACTATGTCGAAGCCGGCCGCGTCCATCAGCCGGATGGCCTGGGAAGTGGCCCTGGAGAGCCCCCCGGTCCATCCCCTGGACGCCATGCTCCGGATGAACACGCCCCTGTCCCCGGTGTGCCGCGTCATGCGTATCCTGTCCCCGAGGAGGGCGCCGCCGGTGAAAGGGCTGCTGGGGTCCACCGCGACCACTCCCACCCTGAGCCCCAGGGCCCGGTAGGACTCGATGAGCCTGTCCACCAGGGTGCTCTTCCCCGTCCCCGGCGGGCCGGTTATCCCGACGACGAACGCCTTCCCCGGTCCGCCGAGACTCTCCAGGAGGCCCGAGGCCCCCCCGGGGTCGTTTTCAGCCAGGGTGATCGCCTTCGCCAGGGCTGCCCTGTCTCCACCGCGGACTGCGGCGGCGAGCTTTGAGATCTGGGATGCCGTGGCCCCCTCCGTCCGCCGGGCCACTTTTATCGGTTCGAAGGGATTCTTTATTTCTGGGGGGACGCCGGTGCCCCTTGGCATGCTTAGAGGCGGGAAGGACGCCTACTGGCGGACCAAGGCGAAGTCGGTGGTCGAGGGGCGGTCGAAGAAGGGGACCCTCTACGACGCCAGGGCGGCGGAGCGGATCAGGAATGGGGTCCGGCAGTGGCAGGACACCATCTACAAGGGATGGACCAAGAGCCGCCCCGAGGGAGCCGGAGACTACCAGACGGCGTCCGGGATACCTGTCAAGCCGCTCTACACCCCCGACGACGTGGCCAACGCGGACTACCCCGGCCAGGGCTTCCCCGGAGTCTACCCGTTCCTCAGGGGGATCTATCCTGACATGTACAGGGGGAGGACATGGACCATGAGGATGTTCTCCGGGTTCGGCACCCCCGAAGACACGAACAAGCGGCTGAAGATGCTGCTGGAGCACGGGGAGACGGGGCTCAGCATCGCCTTCGACATGCCGACCCTGTACGGCTACGACTGCGACCACGAGAGGGCCCAGGGCGAGGTGGGCAGGTGCGGGGTCAACGTGTCGTCTCTCAGGGACATGGAGGTGATATTCCGCGGCATCCCCCTCGGGAAGGTCAGCACGTCCATGACCATCAACGCCCCGGCCACCGTGCTCACGTGCATGTACGCCGGGGTGGCCAAGAGGCAGGGGGTCCCCATGGCTCAGCTCAGGGGGACGGTCCAGGCAGACATGCTGAAGGAGTACATCGCCCAGAAGGAGTGGGCATACCCCCCCGAGGCGCACCTGAGGCTCGTGAGGGACCTGATGGTGTTCGCCACCAGGGAGATGCCCCTGTGGAACTACATCAGCATCAGCGGCTACCACATCAGGGAGGCTGGCTCGAGCGCCGTCCAGGAGCTGGCGTTCACCCTGGCCGACGGGTTCGGGTACGTGGAGCTCGGCCTGGAGGCTGGGCTGAAGGTCGAGCAGTTCGCGCCCCGCCTTAGCTTCTTTTTCAACTCGACCATGGACTTCTTCGAGGAGATCGCGAAGTTCAGGGCGGCCAGGAGGATATGGGCGACGGTCCTCAGGGAGAAGTACGGGGTGAAGGACAAGAGGAGCCTCCACATGAGGTTCCACACCCAGACCTCGGGGGCGTCCCTCACCTGGCAGCAGCCGCTCAACAACGTCGTGAGGACGGCCATCGAAGCCCTGGCGGCGGTCCTCGGAGGGACCCAGTCGCTGCACACCAACTCCTACGACGAAGCCTGGGCCCTGCCCACCGAGCAGGCGGTGGAGGTGGCCCTTCGGACCCAGCAGGTCATCGCCGAGGAGACGGGGGTGCCGAACGTCATCGACCCGCTCGGAGGCTCATACTACGTGGAGTGGCTCACAGAGCAGATGGAGGAAGAGGCCTACAAGTACTTCGACAGGATCGACTCCGCGGGCGGGCTGCTGAAGGCGGTCAAGACAGGATACCTCCAGCGGGAGAAAGCCGAGAACTCCTACAGGCTCTCGAAGAGGGTCGAGGAAGGGAAGGACTCCGTGGTGGGGGTGAACAAGTACGCAAAGTCCGAGAAGGAGCCCATAGACACGCTGAAGATAGACTTCAGGGCCCAGAGGGCGCAGACGAAGCGCCTGGCCGCGGTGAAAAGAGAGAGGGACGAAGGGAAGGTGAAGGCAGCCCTGGCGAAAATGGAGAGGGCTTTCGAAAACGACGATGCAAACGCCATGTACCCTATGCTGGAGGCGGTGGTCCGCTACGCGACCCTCGGCGAGGTGATGGGGGTCGGCCGGAAGGTCTGGGGCTCCTACAAGGAGCCAATGCTGTTGTAACCGCAGGCATCAGGCCAGCGGGCGCGGCTCGCCCTGGAAGAGCGGCAAAAGGTTTTGAATCCCCCGGGCCCCGTAGAAGACGAGTTTGCCCAAGAAGGCCGCCACCGTGCAGAAGAAGATCAGGATCCTGGTCGCCAAGCCGGGGCTCGACGGCCATGACAGGGGGGCCCTGGTCCTCGCCCGGGCTTTCAGGGACGCGGGGATGGAGGTGATCTACAGCGGGCTCCTCCCTTCGCCTGAGCAGGTAGCCCAGATGGCCATCGACGAGGACGTCGACGTGGTGGCGCTCTCGCTCCTCAACGGAGCGCACATGACCACCTTCCCCAAGGTGAAGAAGCTCCTCGAGAAGAAGGGGGGCGGGGACATCGTGGTGGTGGGCGGCGGGATCATACCGGAGGAGGACAAACCGCGGCTGTTGCGATTAGGGATAACCGGCTTATACGGTCCGGGGAGTTCTTTCGAAGAGATTGTGAAGCATGTGAGAGGGCGGGTAAGCAAAGAGAGGTGGAAGGGCTAGGTGCCGGAGCAGGACGAGTTCATGAAGCTCTCGAAGATGAACTTCGACGTCTCCGAGGAGCAGGCAATGGTCCTCGAGCAGGTGGACAGGGCGTGCAGGGAGTTCAGGCCCATCGAGGACAAGTACTACCTTGAGCGCAGGGTCAACGACCAGATCAGGCCGTTCTTCGCGAAGGCGCACCTCCTGGGCCTGCCGGTCTCCAGGAAGTACGGCGACGGCCAGGGGGCTGACATGGTGACCTACGCCCTGGCCGTAGAGCGGATCGGGAGGGAGGGGACCGGGGTGAGGACATTCTTTTCCGTGCACATGGCCCTCGGACAGATGACGGTCCAGCACTGGGGGACGGAGGAGCAGAAGGCACGCATACTCACCCCGGCCACCAGGGGCGACGCGATACTCGCCTTCGGGCTCACCGAACCCGGCGCCGGGAGCGACCCCGCGTCCCTCACGACCTACTTCGAGGAGAAGGGAGGGAGGTACCAGATCACGGGGCAGAAGATGTGGATCTCCCTGGGCTCGTCTTCGAAGTACGTCCTCGTCTTCGCCTACCCCAAGGGGAAGAGGGACGGGATGTGCGGCTTCCTGGTGGACACCTCGACCCCAGGCTTCAAGGCAGAGCTCATACCGCACAAGCTAGGCCTCCCCACCGCCGACACGTCGACCCTGTACCTCGACAAGGTCGAGGTGTCCAAGGAGGACGTCCTCGGGCCGGTCGGCAAGGGGATGTCGGTCGCCCTCTCCGGGCTGATGAACGGGAGGCTGAGCGTGGCCGCGGGGTGCGTCGGGGTCATCCAGGACTGCCTGGATGAGGCGGTGAAGTACGCCGGCGTGAGGGTCCAGCACGGCAAGGTGATCGGCAGGCACCAGCTTGTCCAGAGACACATCGGCCTGATGGCCACCAACCTGGAGGCCGCCAGGCTCCTGCTCCTCAAGGCGGCCTTCGTCAAGCAGAAGTACGAGGAGAACCCCGCGAGCAAGGAGCTCAGGGACGCCACGGACCTCGCGTGTGCCCGGGCGAAGTACTTCGCTGCGAACGCCTCCTTCGACGCGGCCAACAGGGCGGTGCAGATACTCGGGGGGAACGGCTACTCCCTCGAGAACAGGCCCGCCAGGCACTTCGCCGACACCAGGGTCACGATGATCTACGAAGGGGCCAACGAGATCATGGAGCAGAAGCTCGCGCTGGGCGCCCTCGGGAAAGGGTTCGAGGCTTACTCCTAGCCCTCGAAGCGGAGGCCGGGCGGCCCACCGGGGCCCGGGTCAGCCGTGGAAAGCCAGGGCGAGCA
>JBJKSN010000051.1:0-3597 GCA_046703945.1 Nitrososphaerales archaeon
GCCCAGGGGGGAGCTGTTCTTCGCGCGGACGAAGGGGATGAAGAGCCTCATGGTGTTCACTGCCGACGCGCAGCCGACGACTTCAGAGGGCGAGTATGAGCTTTCAGACGCAGTAATCAGGCTCGCCAAGAAGTGCGGAGTGAAGAAGGTCTACACGCTGGCGGCTTACATCACCGGGTCGTTCTCAAAGTCCCCCAGGGTGTACGGGGCGGGGACGTCCAAGGAGATGGCAGACTCCCTGTCAGCCAACGGGGTCACGCTGATGAAGGATGGCGGGATAAGCGGGATGAACGGGGTCCTCATAGGGATGGGGGCGCTGAGAGGCCTCGAGGGCGCGTGCCTCCTTGGAGAGACTTCAGGCTACGTGGTCGACGCCACGGCGTCCAAAGCCGTCCTCGAGCTGCTGTCGAAGGTCCTGGGCATCCCGGTGGACACGTCGAGACTGAAGGAGAAGGCTGATGAGACGCAGAAGGTCATCAGCCAGCTGCAGGCCATGGCGGAGCAGTCACGGGAAGCCGCCCCCCAGTCCTCGCGAGAGCAGAGGCCGGGCTACATCGGCTAGGCGCTCAGAAAGGATAGAAGTCAGGGAACCTGACGCCGAAGATGGCGACGAGTATCACATCCAGGACCAGCAGTATGAACCACGCGAGGACGACGATCCCGACAGCTCCGAGCCAGGACGTGCGGAAGGCGCCTCTGAACACCGCCAGCCAGCCCAAGAAGCCGAGGACCGAGGCGATCACTCCTGCCGGCGGGCCCAAGACCGCGCCCAGGGCGAAGGCCGCCCCGAAGTAGACCACGTAGTAGACCACGACGCCGCCCAGGGTCGCGCCCATGGCGTCGCCGAAGCCGGCGCTATCTCCCTTCACCATCTTCCCTGCGAAGTAGACCGGGACCGAGACCACGACCCAGAGAAACACCAGGCCGACCAGGTAGACCAGGAGCCCGACGAGGGTGCTGGGAGGATGCGGCGGGAACGAGCCTCAGCTCACCCCTTGATGTTGCCCACTGGCCGCAGGGCCACGACCTTCTTGGAGATCCCGGCTCTGTCCATGGTCTCCACCACCTCGGAGATGTCCTTGTACGCCATCCCTGCCTCCTCGGCGAGTCCGTCCATGGTGGCCGCTTTCACGTAGATCCCTCTGTCCATCATCTTGCGCTGGAGCTCGGCGCCCCGCACCTCACGCTTCGCGGCCGTCCGAGACATCGTCCTCCCGGACCCGTGGGCGGTGGACCCGAACGTCTCCTCCATGGCTTTCTGGGTGCCGACGAGCAGGTAGGAGCCCGTCTCCATGGACCCGCCAATGATCACCGGCTGCCCTATCTCCCGGTATGGGGCGGGGATGTCGGGGTGGCCCGGCCCGAAGCTGCGCGTCGCCCCCTTCCTGTGCACCAGGACGTCGGCCGAGGCGCCGTCGTAGGCGTGCTTCTCGACCTTAGCCACGTTGTGGCAGACGTCATAGATGAGGTGCATGTCGAGGGCCTCGGCTTCTTTGTGGAAGACCTTGGAGAAAGCCTCCCTGACGCGCTGAACGATGATCTGCCTGTTGGTGAACGCCATGTTGGCCGCGCAGACCATCGCGCCGTAGTAGTCCTTCCCCTCCTTCGAGGCGAAGGGGGCGCAGGCGAGCTCTCTGTCCTTGACCTGTATGCCATATCTCTTCATGGCGCCGTCGAAGACGCGGAGATAGTCGCTCCCTATCTGGTGGCCGAACCCGCGGCTCCCGCAGTGGACCATCACGAGCACCTGGTCCTCCTGGACGATCCCGAAGTGCCTGGCGAGTTCTGGGTCGAAGTGCCTGGCCGGGTCGACCACCTGGACTTCGAGATAGTGGTTCCCCGAGCCCAGCGTCCCGAGCTGGCTTATGCCCCTGGTCCTGGCTTGGCTGCTCACCTTGGACGGGTCTGCGCCCTTGATGTAGCCTCCCTCCTCGACGTGGGCCGGGTCGTCCTCCCAGGCCTGTCCGTTCTCTGCGCACCACTTCACCCCGTACTTCATGATTTCGTCGAACTGAGCTTCGTTTACCCTCAGGAACCCTTTTACGCCTACCCCTGCGGGGACGAGCTTGAAAATAAGGTCTACGAGTTCCTTTACCTTTGGCTTGACCTCCGAGTAGGTGAGGTTCGTCCTTATCAAACGCATTCCACAATTAATGTCGAAACCTATCCCTCCTGGTGAAATGACGCCGTTTTCGACGTCGAAGGCCGCCACCCCTCCTATCGGGAACCCGTACCCCCAATGGGCGTCAGCCATGGCGTAGGCCTGGCGCACGATCCCTGGGAGGCAGGCTACGTTGGTCACCTGTTCGATGACTCCGTTGTCCATGGCCTCGAGAAGCTTGCGCGTGGCATAGACCTTCGCAGGGACGTTCATCCCCTGCTTGTATGACTTCGGGATCTCCCACGTGAAGTCGGACAACTGCCTGAACGAGCTTGTCTGTGCCACCCAGAGCCCCTGCCTTTTTCTGTTGGCTATGCGTTGCGCCTTTAAGGGTTTGGAGGGCTCAGATGTCGAGGACGACGGTCGCCTTCCATGCGCCACCCTCGTGGCGGATGCCGAACATGTGCATGGTCACCGCCTTCACGTCGTTCCTGAGAGAGTGACGCTCCCTGTCTATGGGCTCGCCGCGCACCGTAGCCCGGAGAGACCGGCCGTCCGGCGAGACCTGGACGGCGAAGTCCCTGAAGAGCAGCGAGTCGACGTCCTTGGCTATGATGAGCTCTGTGAGGAAGTCGTACAGGAGCCTGTCGGCGTCGTCGGAAGTCAGCGCGATGACCTTCGCCATGGCGGGGCGGAGGGTGGCAGGGTCGACCATGATGTCCGTGACCGCGAGGGCGCAGGCCTCCAAGAGGCCGCCGAGGGACTCGGCGTCGGCCTCGAACGCTATGTCAGCCAGCGCGACATCGGGGAGGTAACGAAAGGGCAAACCGTCCGATGGCAGCCGTCCGCTCCGGCCTCTTAACCTGTGCGCAGCCTAGGCCGTCCGCTGTCCCTGTAGAATGCCGAGCTCCTTCCCGGCGGTCTCGAAGGACCTTATGGCGAAGTCGAGGTCTTCTCTCGTGATGGCTGCGTTCATGATGGTCCTGATCCTCGCCTTCCCCTGGGCGACCATCGGGTAGACGATGGGCAGGGCGAAGACGCCCATCTCGAAGAGCCTCGAACTGAGCTTCTTGGCTTTGCCGCTCTCTCCCACCATGACCGGCGTTATGGGGGTCTCGCTCTTGCCGATGTCGAAGCCGATCTCCTTCATGGCCTTCTTGAAGTAGTTGGTGTTGTCCCACAGCCTCTGGACGTGCTCCGGTTCGTTCTCCAGGACGTCCACCGCCGCCAGGCAGGCGGCAGCGACCGCTGGAGGGTGAGACCCGCTCAGAAGCCATGTGCGGGACTTGTTGTATGCGAAGTTGACCAGGTCTCTGGAGCCTGAGACGTGGCCGCCTACGACCCCGAAGGCCTTGGAGAAGGTCCCCATCTCCACCTGGACCTTGTCCCTCGAGAGGCCGAAGTGGGACACTATCCCCCTCCCTCCCTTGCCAAGCACCCCCTCGCCGTGGGCGTCGTCGACGTAGACCATGGCGCCGTGGTCTGCCCCTAGCCTC
>JBJKSN010000052.1:0-4534 GCA_046703945.1 Nitrososphaerales archaeon
GCATAGGAGGGGCGACCGTGATGCAGGGCGTGAAGGGGTACGGAGAGAGGGGCGCGGCCAAGCTGGACGTCCTCGGCCTGTCGGTGAACCTCCCGGTGGTCATCGAGACCGTCGGAGAGTACGACAAGGTCGAGAAGATTCTGGGTTCTGTGAAGAAGATGGTCGGGTCCAACGGGCTCGTCACCCTGGAGGAGGTCAACGCCCTCTGAGCGAGGTCGAGCAGGTGGCAGAGCGGCTCCAGGCCATGGCCGAAGGGGTCTCCTCCCTGGCTGAAAGGATGCTCGGCCTGGTCCGGCTCGCTCCGGGGGCCTCGGAGCGCGAGCTTAGCGTCAGGCTGGACGAGATAAGGCGGATAGAGGAGGGGAACGACTCGGCCTTCGACGAGGCGGCGACTCTGATCATGGGTCTGGAGGTCTTCCCGGTCAACCCAGACTACTTCCTCGAGACCGCGAGGGGACTGGACCGGATCTCTGACATCATCGAGCGGACCTCCCTGCTCCTCGAGTGGAGGCGCGGCCTGGGGGAAGAGGAGTCGGAGCTCCTGGAGAGCGCTGCCTCTCAGGTCAGCCAGCTGGCCGGGGACCTGGCATCGGCCCTGGCGAGCCTCGGGAGGGACCAGGGGGCCGTGGAGCGGAAGTGCCAGGTCGTCCTGGACCGGGAGAAGGCCGTGGACCTGACCAGGGACCACTACTACAGAATCTCTTCGAAGGAAGGGTACGACGTGGGCACGCGTATCTGGCTCGGAGAGGTGATAGGGAACCTCGACGTCGCCGCCGACGTCGGTCGGGACCTCACGATCACCCTGCGGGTGATCGCCGGCAAGTTGGAGAAGCAGGACAAGTTGGACGTGAAGAAAGGGACGATCTCGACCTCCTAGGGCGGGGCCGAGGCGCCTTCGCTGGGATCTGGGAGCCCGACGGCCCCTACCTAAAATTTAACTTTGGGAGCAATGCGGCGCCTCCGGCGAAGAGTCAGTGGAAGTGAGCTTCGAGAAGGAAGAGAAGGACCCGGACGTCCGCTTCGTGCGGGGCGCCGGCAGGTACGTCGACGACATCAAGCTGGAAGGGATGCTCCACCTCCACGTGGTCAGGAGCCCCTACGCCAGGGCACGCGTGCTCTCGGTGAGCGGCGGGATAACAGGGAACGAGCTGAAGGCGACCATGGAGTCCGTTGGCGAGGACGCCGGGGGGAAGTCTGCGGTGTCCTTCCCGGCGCTGTCCACCACCTACGTAAGCTATGTGGGGCAGCCGGTCGCA
The DNA here is from genome assembly GCA_046703945.1 of Nitrososphaerales archaeon. Taxonomy (GTDB): domain Archaea; phylum Thermoproteota; class Nitrososphaeria; order Nitrososphaerales; family Gagatemarchaeaceae; genus UBA183. The sequence continues at coordinate 1,257 of JBJKSN010000052.1, forward strand.
GCGGTCCTCGGGACAGACAAGTACGACGCGGCCGACAAGGCCGCAGAGGTCGACGCGCAGTACGAGCCGCTGGACCCCGTCATGGACCCCGAGAAGTCCCTGGAGGCGGGCCCGATCCATCCGGGGATGGAGAAGAACCTGGTCTCTGCCGTGGAGCTGGGGAAGGACTTCTCGCTGAAGGCGCCCGTGGAGATCGAAGAGACGCTCAGGATGAACAGGATCGCGCCCAACCCTCTGGAGACCAGGGGGATGGTGGCGGCCTACGACGGCTCGGTCCTGACTGCCTACGCCTCGACCCAGTCTCCGTTCTCATGGCGCGAAGGGCTGGCGGGGGCGCTGAGGCTGAAGGAAGAGGCGGTCAGGGTGGTGCAGCTCGACACGGGCGGGGGCTTCGGCTCGAAGGGCGGAGTCTATCCCGAGTACGTGGTCGCGGCCTACGCCGCCATGAAGACCAAGCGGCCCGTGAAGTGGTCCGAAACCAGGTACGAGAACCTGATGGCCACGAACCAGGGGAGGGGCGTCAGGGGGAAGATGAAGGTCTACGCCGACAGGAAAGGGAAGCTGCAGGGGGTGAAGGCGGACATCCTCGTCGACGTGGGAGCCTACCCGCTGGGCGGAGGAGCCTGGACCCCGAAGTGGATCGCGTCGCAGATCATAGGGCCATACGCGGTCCCCAGGGCCTACGCCACGGCGAAGTCCGTGCTGACCAACAAGGTGAACATGGGACCCTATCGGGGAGCAGGGAGGCCAGAGGCGGCCTTCTTCATGGAGAGGATGATGGACATGCTCGCCGACGAGACAGGGGTCGACGCGGCCGAGGTGAGGCTGAGGAACGCCACCGTCAGGAAGACCACGTCCCCTCTGGGGATGGAGGCTCCGCCCTCGAAGCGGTTCTTCGCGGAGGCGCTGAAGGCCTTCAAGTACTCCACCCGGAAGAAGAAGGGGGACGTAGGCCTTTCGTTCTTCATGCTGATCCCGGCGGCCTACGGTGGAGAGTCGGCCAAGCTTGCGGTGAAGGGCGGGAGGGTGAAGGTCTGGATGGGAGGGAGCTCGCACGGGCAGAGGCACGACGTGTTCGCCAAGAGCCTCGTGAGCGGGGAGCTCGGGATACCCCAGGACGTCATAGACTTCCAGCACACGGACACCGGGGCGATCTCCGGAGGGGTCGGGAGCTGGGGGAGCAGGACGGCCATCCTCGGCGGAGGGGCCCTGGTGGAGGCCAGCAGGAACCTGAAGGCCGCGGCCAAGAAGAAGCTTGGGAAGCGGTATTCGCCGAAGCGCCTCCTCGAGGGAGAGTACGAGGCCGAGGCGTTCTTCAAGCCGAGAGAGATGCTCAACACACTAGGGGCCAACATGGTCTCGGCCCGGGTGACCAAAAATGGGAACGCTGTCGTCGACGAGGTCCTTTCCTACTACGACGTCGGGAAGGTCCTGAACCAGTTCATGCTGGAGAGCCAGGTCACCGGAGGGGTCGCCCAGGGCATAGGGGAGCTGATGTACGAGCAGGCGGTATACAGCGACGACGGCCAGCTCCTGACTGCATCCATAGCGGACGCCGGGCTCATCCACGTCACTGAGATGCCAAAGTCGGTCGTCATGACGGCGCATGGCAGGTCGACCCTCGTCCACGGGGCGAAGGGGGTTGGAGAGAGCCCCACCATAGGGGTCCCTCCGGCAGGTACCCGTGCCCTGGAGGTCCTCCTGGGGAGGAGGTTCACCACCCTCCCCATCGAGCCCGAGAAGCTCTGGGCGGTGGACCTGGCGGGCATGAGGAAGGAGGGCTCGCGATGATACCACCAAGATTCGAATACGCGGCGCCGAAGACCGTGCAGGAGGCGGTCGAGCTCCTGAAGAGCAGAGAAGGGGACGCCAAGGTCCTGGCAGGCGGGCAGAGCATGATCCCGCTCCTCAAGCTGCGCCTGGCGGCACCGGCCCTCCTCGTGGACATCAACCGGGTCCGTGGACTGGACTACGTCAAGGAGTCCGGCGGGTTCCTCAGGATAGGTGCCCTCACCAGGGTCGCGGCCCTGACAAGGTCGGCCCTGCTGCAGAAGAGGTACCCCGCGCTGCATGACGCCTCGCTCACGATCGCAGACCCCCTGGTCCGCAACCTCGGGACGGTGGGGGGGAACGTCTCGCACGCAGACCCATCCAACGACATCCCGGCGGTGCTGCTGGCCATGGGAGGGGAGCTCGCGGCGACCGGGCCTTCCGGAGAGAGGTCGGTCCCTGCCGGAGAGTTCTTCGTAGGCACATTCGCCACCGCCCTGGCCCAGGACGAGGTGCTCACCGAGGTTCGGGCCCCGGTCCCGCCCCCCCGCAGCGGAGGGGCGTACCTGAAGGTGGAGCAGAAGGTCGCTGACTTCGCGACCGCCGGCGCCGCCGTCCAGGTCAGCCTAGGGAAGGGGTCGGAGTGCACCAGCGTGGGCATAGGCCTGACAGGCGTCGGCCCGACGGCCATCAAGGCGAAGAAGGCCGAAGCGGCGATGCTGGGGAGGAAGGCCACCGACAGGAGGGCGGCCCAGGAGGCAGGAGAGCTGGCCGCTGACGCTTCTTCGCCGAGCTCCGACATAAGGGGGACGGCCGAGTACAAGCGCGGACTGATCAGGCTACTCGTGGCCAGGGGCCTTGAGAGGGCCGGCCAGCGTGCGGGGAGGAGAGCATAGATGTCGCAGACCACCCGGATAGCGGTAGAAGTGAACGGCCGCAGGGCGGAGGCCGAAGTGGAGCCGCGGCTGCTCCTGGTCCACTTCCTCAGGGAGAACCTCGGCCTTACCGGGAGCCACATAGGGTGCGACACCACGAGTTGCGGGGCCTGCGCGGTCCTCCTTGACGGGAAGGCAGTGAAGTCGTGCACCGTCTTCGCGGTCCAGGCTGACGGCAGGAAGGTCACCACGGTGGAAGGGCTGGCCGAGCATGGGAAGCTCGACCCGGTCCAGGAAGGCTTCGTGGCCAAGCACGGCCTGCAGTGCGGCTTCTGCACCCCCGGGATGCTGATATCGGCCTACGCGCTCCTCAAGGAGAACCCTGACCCGTCAGAGGAGGAGATCAAGACCGCGATATCAGGGAACATCTGCAGGTGCACCGGGTACGAGAAGATAGTCGAGTCGGTCAAGCACGCGGCCAAGGCCCGGCGAAGGCGCAGGGCCTAGAGGGGACGGTGCGGGGGCGGAAAGCCCCCCCGATAGGTATAAAGTCGGTTTTCGGGCCGTGGCGAACGATTGAGCCAGGCTGAGTTCGCCAAGAAGATGGGAGAGCTTGCAGAAAGGGGGGAACCC
>JBJKSN010000053.1:0-3344 GCA_046703945.1 Nitrososphaerales archaeon
AAGCACACCTTCCAACTTAACCCGTCGGGAGCCCTGAAGGGGAAGCAGCTGCTCATCGGCGCCGGCGTGGCCGTCGACCCGGTGGTGCTGGCCGAGGAGCTCGCCCTCCTCCCCGCGGACGTCAAAGGGAGGCTGCTCGTCGACTCAAGGTGCACCCTGGTGAACCCTGTGGACAGGGAGTTCGACGCCATGCTGGAAGGGACCCGGGGGGCCGCACCCCTCGGCACCACGCGCCGCGGGATCGGCCCCTCTTATGCTCTGCGCGCGCTGCGCCTGAGCCCGAGGGCCGGGGATCTGGTCGCCGGGTTCGACTTCGGTCCGCTCGCATCGTTCTACAGGTCGCTCTCCCTGGACCCTTCCGGTCTGGACGCCTGGGCGGCCAGCTCCCGCAGTCTCCTGGAGGGGCTCGTCGGGGACGTCGCCGGGAAGGTCGAGAGGACCGCAGGCGGCGGAGGGAGCGTGCTCTACGAAGGGTCCCAGGGCGCGCTCCTGGACCTGCTCCACGGCACCTATCCGTACGTCACCTCCACCCACACCATAGCGAGCTACATCCCATCGGCCCTCGGGATATCCCCGAAGCTTTCGGGGACCGCGCTGGGTGTGATGAAATGCTATGCCACGCGAGTGGGGGGCGGCCCGTTCCCCTCGGAGATGGCGGGGGAGGGGGCCCAGAAGCTGCGGGACCTGGGGAACGAATACGGCGCCACCACCGGCAGGCCCAGGAGGGTGGGCTGGCTCGACCTGGTGGCGCTGAAGTATGCCATCCGGCTCGACGGCGCCGAGGAGGTCGCCGTGACGAAGCTGGACGTCCTCTCGAAGATGGCGGACGTGAGGGTCTGCACGGCCTACAGGCTGAACGGGAGCGAGACGACGGACTTCCAGGCCGCGATGGGCGCCTTGGACGAGGTCGAGCCTGTGCTGGAGGCTCCGTTCTCGCTCTATGGAGCCGACTTCTCCGGCGGCCTCCCTCCGGAGGGGAAGCGCCTCGTCGCCTTCATAGAGGACAGGCTGGGCGTCAGGGTGCGGATACTCTCTCACGGGGAGGAGAGGTCGAAGACCATTGAGCTATGACGCCATCTCTCCCATAGACGGCAGGTACCGCCGTGAGGCCGAGCCTCTGGGCCGCCACTTCTCGGACCGCGCCCTGATGGGCGCGCGGGTTCGCGTGGAAATGGCCTACCTCGACCTGTTGGTCGAGCTCGGGGTGGCACCGACGATGAAGGTGCCCAGGGTGGACCCGGACATGGGCGCCCTCGAAGAGCTCGAGGGCCAGCTGGGCCACGACGTCAAGGCCGTGGAGGTGTACATCAGAGAGCGCCTGCTGCGGTCATCTTCCAAGAACCTCGCCCCCTTCGTGCACCTCGGCCTCACCAGCGAGGACACCAACAGCCTCGCCTACGCCCTGCTGCTAAAGTCCGCCCTGGAGGAGGTCCTCGTCCCCGCATACTCGTCCCTGGCGGGCTCCCTGGCCGACCTCGCGGGGAGGGAGGCGGCGTCGGCGATGGTGGCGAGGACCCACGGGGTTCCGGCCGTCCCTACGACGTTCGGGAAGGAGGTCGCGGTCTTCGCATACAGGCTGGCGGAGCGCGTCCATCGCCTCAGGGCCCTGACTCCCATGGCGAAGGTCTCCGGCGCCGTGGGGACCTATGCATCCTTCGGCCTTCTTGCCAGCGTCGACTGGGTCTCTGAGCTCTCGAGGTTCGTCCGGGGCTTCGGCGTCGACCCGGCCCCCTACTCGACCCAGGTAGTCCCCGGAGAGAGGCTGTCGGACATACTGCACACGGCGATCAACATCAACCAGCTGATGGTCTCCCTGTCGAAGGACCTCTGGCTCTACCAGGCTCTGGGCTACGTCCACTTCGTCCGCCCGGGGAAGGTGAGTTCCTCGACCATGCCGCAGAAGGAGAACCCGGTGGACCTCGAGAACGCCGAAGGGCAGGCCGACGTCTCCACTTCCATACTCATGCTGCTCGCATACAGGCTCCAGCAGACCAGGCTCCAGCGGGACCTGTCGGACTCGGTCGTCCGGAGGATGCTCGGCCAGGGGTTGGCGCACTCGCTGGTGGCCTGCGCCAGGCTGGAGAGGTCTCTCTCTTCGATGAAGGTCGAGCGCTCGGCCATGCGCGACGAGCTTAGTAGGCACCCTGAGATCCTCGCGGAGAGGGAGCAGATTCTGAGGAGGCTGGCGGGAGACGCCAGGGGATACGAGAAGGTGAGGTCATCGGTCGGCCGGGGGGAGTTCGCCCCCGGTTCAGACCCTGGCGCATATCTGGGGAGGTCAGTGGACCTGGCCCGCGGCTGCAGGGACGCCGTGGGGGAGCTGCTGGGCCGGCCGGGCCGCCTGTCGAAGACCCGGGCCCGTAGACCGGGCTAGCTCTTGAAGACCCAGGAGAGGTCCGGAGGGTAGCTCCTGCCTGACGTCTTCTCGTTCAGCGCATGGGCCACGATGGGGAGGGCCAGGGTTATGTCGGCGTAGAGCGTCGCCTTCTTCCCGTCCGACTTTATCTTCCCCCAGCTGATCGCCTCCTCGAGGGTGCACCCGGACAGGCCCCCCCACTGAGGGCTGTCGGCCGTTATCTGTATCGCATACTCGTGGGGGGTCTCTTCCTCACCGCCCTTCGAAAGCGACTTGATTATGGTGGAGAGCTGGATGGTGTCCTTGGGGACTCCGCCGCCCAGGTAGACGACGCCGGTCTTCTTGGACCTCTCGGCTATCTGCGCCAGCTCTTCCATGTCCTTCGTCTGGTCCAGCCTGATCAGCTTCCCCTTCTCGCGCATCAGAAGGCTGAGGGCCACCCCGTAGCCGCTGTCGATCAGCCCGGGAGAGTACACCGGCACCTTGGCCCGCTGGGCCGCCGCGACTATGCTGTCGACCCCCTTCTTGTTCAGGTACTTCCCGAACTGGTAGAGGAACTCCCTGGTCGAGTAGACCTCCTTCTCGTCGAGCGAGTTCGCGAAGTCGTAGATGGTCCGCTCCAGCTTCCTGTACTGCATCTCGTCGGCGTAGACGTCGTAGTACCTGTCGATCTTCAGCTTGAGCAGCTCTTCGTCGTCGGCCAGCCATGTCCCCTGATAGTAGTGGTAGCCCAGCGCTTCGAGGAGGTCCTCGGAGATGTTGGCGCCGGTGCTCACGACGACGTCCACGTACCTGTGCTCCACCAGCCACCGTATGATCTTCCACTGCCCGGTGGTGCTGAGGGAGCCCGTCAGCCCGATGAACACCGTGAGGTCCTTCTGCCGGGCCATCTCGGACCAGATCTTCGCGACCTCGCCGAGCTTCTTACCCTGGAAGCCGGTCTCCGACATCTCGTCAAGCAGGGCCGAGATGCTCTTCTTGCCGACAT
>JBJKSN010000054.1:0-3750 GCA_046703945.1 Nitrososphaerales archaeon
AGGACCCCCTCTCCGTGGGCGTCGTCGACGTAGACCATGGCGCCGTGCTCTGCGCCCAGGGCCGCTACCTTGTCGAGGGGCGCCACGTCCCCGTCCATGGAAAAGACGCCGTCGGTGATTATCAGGATGCGCCTGTAGGCAGGGTTCGACTTCTCTGCCTCTGCGAGCACCCGGGCGAGGTCTTCCATGTCGGCGTGCTTGTAGACCTTCCGCTCCGCTGCCGAGAGCCTCACCCCGTCTATGATGCTCCCATGGTTCAGCTCGTCGCTTATGATCAGGTCTCCCTTTCCAGCCAGTTGCGGGATCAGCCCGGAGTTGGCCGCGAAACCGGTCTGGTAGACCAGGGAGGCTTCGGCGTCCTTGAACTTCGCGAGGCGCTTCTCGAGCTCCATGTGTATGTCCATGTTGCCGGCGATCGGCCTGACAGAGCCGGACCCCGCGCCGTGGGTCTTTACGGCGTCGATGGCCGCCTCCTTCAGCTTGGGATGGTTGCTAAGCCCTAGGTAGTTGTTGGAGCAGAACATCAGGACCTTCTTCCCGTCGACCGTGCACCAGGGGGTGCTGGGGCCTCCGAGTATCCTGAGCCTCCAGTCGAGCTCCTGGCGGACCAGGTCGTCGTACTCCTGTCTGAGAAAGCTTGTTGGGTCCCTCATTGCAAGCCGGCGCTCCTCTTGTGGTTAAACGCCTTTCCCCTCAGCCTTTAGCCGGGGCTTGAGTTTGGCGAGCATGTCCGCCACCATGCCGGCAAGGTCGTAGTCGGGCGTCCAGCCCCAGTCCCGCCTCGCCTCGGCATCGTCTATGGACTGCGGCCAGGAGTCGGCTATCTTCTGGCGCGAGTCAGGGGCATAGGTCACCGTGAACCCCGGGATCTGTTCCGCTATCTTGGACGCTAGCTCGGCCGCCGAGAAGCTGAACGCGGCCAGGTTGTAGCCGAGGTGCCGAGGCACCCTGGACGCAGGCGCTTCCATCAGCTGGACGGTGGCTTTCAGGGCGTCGGGCATGTACATCATCGGGAGGACTGTGTCTTCCCGCAGGAAGCAGGAATACGAGCCTCTCCTGATGGCCTCGTAGAATATCTCCACGGCGTAGTCGGTGGTGCCCCCTCCCGGTGGGGTGACGTTGCTGATCAGACCAGGGTAGCGGAGGCACCTGACGTCCAGGCCGTACCTCTCGTGGTAGTAGTTGCAGAGGAGCTCCCCGGCGACCTTTGTCACGCCGTACATGGTCGTCGGGTTCAGAGGAACGTTCTGGGGCGCATCCTTCCGCGGGGCGTCCGGTCCGAAGGCGCCGATGGAGCTGGGCCAGAACACCCGAGAGACGCCGTTGGTCCTGGCGGCTTCGAGGACGTTCGTCAGCCCGTCCATGTTCACGGTCCAAGCCAGCTGAGGGTCCTTCTCCCCAGTCGCGGACAGAACGGCCGCAAGGTGGTAGACCGTGTCGACCCTGTGCTCCTTCATGGCGGCGACCACGGCGGCCTTGTCTCCGGTGTCCAGGGTGACCAGAGGGCCTTCCCTCAGCGAAGGGCCGCCCGCGGACCTGTGGATGGCGGCGACCACGCTGTCATTTCCATAGAGGGACCTGAGAAGGGGGACGAGCTCTGCGCCGATCTGGCCGGCCGAACCGGTGACGAGCACCCTGGGGGACAACTTGTTACGGGGCTTGCTCAACCTGTTTAAGGTTAGCGAGCTACAGGAGGATCTTCATGGTGATGGTCGAGACCACGCCGGGCTTCGACCTGAGGTTCTCTGCGATGATGGACTTCACTGCCTGGTCATCCGCCCCCTCGACCATGATGAGCAGGTCGTAGAGCCCATAGAGCTGATAGACAGACTTTATCCCCGGAGTCCCCCTCAGCGTGGTGATGTTCTGCTCTTCTGAGCCTGGGCTGAGGTTGACCAGGACTATCGCTCGCTCCATGCCTTGCCGGGCAAGCTGAGGCCCTTGGATTAAAGATTACTCTCCCGCTCAGGAGCGGGACACGCGCCTGACCGCGTCCTCCAACGGCATGGTCTCTTCGCTGTGGCCTCTCATGTCTCGCAGGGTGACCGAGCCCGCCCTGGCCTCCCGCTCTCCTATGATCAGGGCCCAGGCGGCGCCCATGCGGCTCGCGTCCTCGAGCTGCTTCGAGAGGGGCTTGCCCTGGAGGGAGACTTCGCACGGGACCCCCGCTTCCATGAGGGCGCGCCTCGCCTCTGAGACCTGGGCGCCCACGTCCCCGCCGGTCACCGCCAGGTAGGCCAGCAGCCCGGGGGCTCGGCTTTGGGCGGCGATGGACATCGCCATCCGCTCAATCCCGCCTGCCGCCCCTGTAGCCGAGAGGTCCGGCCGTCCGAACATGCGGGGGAGGGCGTCATACCTCCCGCCTCCGAACAGGGACCCCAGCCTCGGGTTCCTACCGTCTGCGGCTTCGAAGACAATCCCCGTGTAGTAGTCGATGCCCCTTACGACGCTCATGTTGTATTCCACGTTCCTCACCCCCCTGGAGTCGAGCATGTCAGCCAGGGCCCGAAGGTCCTTGGCCGCTTCCTTTCCGAGTTCCGAGACTCCCGAAAGCACCTTGTCGGGGGCCCCCCGCAGGCTGCCGAACTCGAGCAGTTCCCGCACCTGGGCGGAGCCGAACCCCTTCCCTACGTACTCCTCCGTCAGCTCTTCGACGGACTTCTTCTCGACCTTGTCGAGAGCTCTCATCAGGTCGACCAGCTGGGCCTCATCGGCGACGCCGAGCCTGCCGCGGATGAAGCGCTCCACCACCTGCCTGTCGCCGACCTTTATCGTGGCCTCGGTCAGTCCGAGCCGGCGGAGCATCGCCGAGCACGCGTCCAGCACCTCTGCGTCGATCTCCAAGGACGGCTGGCCGAATATCTCCAGGTCCCACTGGTGGGACCAACGGTACCGCCCGTACTGCGGCTCGTCGTAGCGCCATATCCCTCCGGACGCGGCGAGCTTCACAGGGAGCCTCAGGCCCTTGCGGGCGCAGACATAGCGGGCCAGCCCCACGGTCATGTCGAACCGGAGGCCGACGTCCCTCCCTCCCTTGTCCTTGAAGGCGTAGATCTCCTTGTCGACAGCCTCGCCGCTCTTGGCCCTGAGGACGCCGAGGTGCTCCAGCGAAGCGGGCTCCATGAGCTGGAAGTTGTAGAGCCTGGACACCTCCTCGAACGCCGCCCTCACCCTCGAGTGGAGGGCATATCTCTCAGGCTCGACATCGTCCACCCCTCTGGGGAGCGCGAGGTCCAACTCTAGCTGGCCTTCTTCAGCGAGGAGATCTGGGCGAGCATGGCCGTGAGCTGGAGCTCTGGCTGCGACCCCTGCACCATGCGGAAGTCATACTCGGCGAGGATTGAGATTACGCTCCCAAGGTCGGGGACCTTGAGGCCTCCGAGGGACTCGTTGGCGTACTTCAGGAAGTCTCGTTCCGGGAGGCCGTAGACCCGCGTGAGCTCGACCATCTTCGACCTCGCCGCTTCGAAGTCGCCGTCGAGCGCGGCCGCCATGATCTCCGCCACGCGCCCCTTCACGGTGGCGCCGGTCACGGACTTCACAGAGTCGAGGGTCACCTCCCCGGAGGCCGATGAGGCCTGCAGCATGTTGATCGCCTGCCTCAGGTCGCCCTGGGTGGCCTCGTAGATCGCGGCGAAGGCAGAGTCCCCTGAGTGCTTCAGCTTCTCCTTCTTCGCTATGGCCTTGAGGTGCTCGACGACGGGCTCCTCTCCGTACCTCTGGAACCTGAAGATCGCGCACCTGCTCTGC
>JBJKSN010000055.1:0-6751 GCA_046703945.1 Nitrososphaerales archaeon
CCAGCGGCCACATGGCGTAGGAGTAGTTCTGCGACGCCTGGTCGCTTGGGACCGCAGACTGGACCGTGCCGATTATCGGCATCTTGTATTGCTGGGCGACAGGCTCGAGGGGTATCGAGAGGAGGCTGGTCACGTCGCCGAACACGAAGTTGACGTGGTCCTGGTTGATCAGCTCCTGAAGGTTGGTGACTGCCTGCGTGGGGCTGCTTCCGTCGTCAAGGAAGATGGTCTTGATCAGAACCTTGTGGCCAAGCGAGCTGATGTAGAGCCCGCCGTTGGCGTTCGTCGCGTTGACGGCAATCTCGTAGGAAGCCTTGGCCTCAACGCCGAAGGACTGCAAATCGCCTGACAGAGGTAACGTCGCGCCTATCGTAATGTAACTTGGCCCATTGGTCGTGGTGGTGCTCTTGTTGTTGCCAGCGGAGGTATAGTAGTACAGACCGGCCACGGCCGCTGCCACCAGAATCACGATGACCGCAGCGACGGTCACGGTTCGAGCAATGCCGTTTCTGGACTTGAACAAGTGCGACGCCGCGTGGGCGGAGAACTGTATTTAAGAATTCAGAAAAAAGTTCGCGAAACAATAACCATACGTCATGTGCCGAGAAGAACTGTCATGTCGCCGGACATGTAACCAGTTAATCCATGACATGGTCCGGAGAAATGATGGCGAGTGGATAAGCGCGTAAATCGGAGTCAGTCGCGGTTACCTGAATTTTGCCTCCGCGACCCCGCCCCCCGCACCCTGATTTTACGCGGTCTTAGCATGACATTGTCTTCCCCCACACGCCTCGGTCCCTTCAGCCTGCGACCAGCGACGAACTCTCGTGCGTACGGCGGCAATGCAACCGAGGCATAGCTGCCGCCCATGGGGACTCGTCGTATCACCCCGCGGTCTCTGTGCTCCTGGTCGGAGTAGACATCCATCAGGGAGGCGACCCGGGCGCAGGGCACGCCCTCGCCCAGCAGCCTCAGGAGGCGGGACGTGGTCAGCTTCCGCACTGCTTCTTCGACCATCGTGTTGACCTCGCCTCGCCGGACATTCCTGGCCTGCGTCTTGGCGAATGCCGGGTCCCAGCCGAGCCCCAGGCTGTCCACGATCTTCTTCCAGTGGGAGTCGGTCAACGCCCCTATGAATGCGAACCCGTCTCTCGTAGGGAAAGTCCCATACGGCGAGAAGCCGGGATGCGCGTCTCCGAGATGCGACGGGACCTCTCCTCTGAGGTCGATGTATGGCAGCCAGTATCCGTTCCAGTAGACCACCACGTCGACCAGTGGTATCTCTACGTATGCTCCCCTCCTGGGCTTGGAAAGGAGAGAAGAAAGGATGCCGACCGCCCCAAACGCCGCAGCGGAAAGGTCGACGCATGGGTTCCCTACCCTGGACGGCCTTCCTCCCCCTCCAGTCACGGACATCAGCCCTGCTTCGGCCTGGGCGAAGGTATCGAAACCGACGCTGCGCGATGACGAGCTGTTGCTCCCGAAGCCTTTGATGGAACAGTAGACCAGGCGCGGATTGAGCTTCCTCGCCTTGTGATAGTCCAGCCCCAATTCTTTGACCGCCCTCGGTGAAAGGCTCTCTACGAAGACGTCGGCGTGCGCCAGCAGCCCCTTCATGGACCGTTTCCCTCCGCTCGACTTCAGGTCGATGGTGACGCTCTTCTTGTTCCAGTTGTAGCTGACCCAGCTCCAGGGGGTCAGCGTCCTGGTCGGGTCTCCTTCCTCAGGCTCGACCTTCACCACCGACGCGCCCAACATGCCCAGGATGTTGCCTAGCGCGGGGGCGGCGACGTAGGTCCCAAGCTCGACCACTCGCACTCCGTTGAGAGGACCTGCCATGGCAGGCCCGGAGCCACGGCCGGGCTAAAACCTTGAAACCGAACTGGTGTGGTTACACGTTTATAGAGACAGGTCCGGTCATAGCGGGGAGAGGAATGGCTATCACCCTCAGGGTGAAGGATGTAATGGACAGGAAGGTGGTCGCCGTGGACGCCAGCGCGACCGTGGCCGATGCCCTATCGAAGATGCTGGAGAACGGGGTCTGGTCGGTGGTCATAGAAGAGAGGGGCCTGCCCCTGGGCGTCGTGACAGAAAGAGACGTGATCCGCAGGTGCGTTGCCAAAGGGATGGCGCCTGAGAGGACGGGGGTGCAACAGATCGAGTCCTCCCCGCTCATCACCATCAGCCCGGATGCAACCATCAGGGAAGCCATGGATGCCATGGCGGTGCGCAATGTCAGGCGGCTCTTCGTAGTCGAGGGCGGAAAGATAGTCGGGAGAGTGACGCAGACAGAGCTCTTCGAGAGCACTCTCACCATGATGGAAGCGCTGGCGGACCTTTCAAGCAAGCTGTGACTCTGGCAGTGGCCACGGGCAGAATCTCTCGGAGTCGCTTCGTGGCGCTAGGCAACGAGTTTTGGCATCATGGTGTGCCAGGCGGTCACGCCCTGGTACCGCTGTGCCGCGTCAATCACTGCGCCGTCATTCCCCCTCAGTGCGACCAGCTGCATGCCCACGGGCATTCCGTGGACGAACCCGCAGGGCACGGACGCGCAGGGCGACCCGAGATAGTCGAACACGGACACGTACCCTAGGATGAACCTGTACCGGTCGGGCGTAAACTCCAAAGCCTCGGAAGCCAGGGGAGCGATGATTGGAAGCGCCGGGGTGAAGACCACGTCGAAGTCCTTTATCTCCCCCTCGAAGGCTCTCGTTATGTTCTCCTTCTCCTGAATCGCCATGGCATACTCTGTGGCCAGCACGGACCTTCCCATCTCCAGCATCCTGACTGATGACGCGCGATACTTGTCTTTGTACTTCGGGTACAGGTCCCTGAGGATCACTGCAGAATCCACCCTGGCGAGGACCTCCCGGTATCTGTTCACGATGGGTAGCAAGTCTGTCTCGAACTCTTCTGTCTCGATCATGCCTTCCGAAGACATCTTGTCGACCGCGGCCATCACGGTCTTCGACACGCCCTCCGTCGCGGCCTTGAAGAGGTTTGACAGAAGGCCCACCCTGAGCTTGCGCTTCCGGGGGAGTTTGACCTCATGGCCTGCCGCGGACAGGAGAGTCGGCAGGTCTTCCGCAGACCTGCACATCGGCCCCACGTGGTCCAGGGAGCGGGAGTTCGAGAACACCCCGTCGTAGGGCAGGGCTCCGTAGGTGGGTTTCAGGCCGGTGACTCCGCACATCGCACCCGGTATCCTCACCGAGCCGCCTGCGTCGGTGCCAAGGGAGCAGACTGCCATCCCCGCGACGAGGGCCGCCCCTGAGCCGCCGCTCGAGCCGCCTGGTATCCTGTCCAAGTCCCAGGGGTTCCTCGTCGGGGGCGACTCGATCCCGAAGCCGAGCTCGTGGGTGTTGGTCTTCCCGAGGATCAGGGCTCCGCGCTCCTTCAGGTTCGCCACCACCCTGGCGTCCTTGACGGGGACGTGCCCAGCGAAGATGCTTGAGCCGTAGGATGTGACGATTCCCTTCGTGTCGATTAAGTCCTTGGGCGACACCGGGACCCCATGCAGTGGGCCTCGATACTTCCCGGCCTTGATGGCCCGGGTAGCCTCCTTTGCCTGCTCCCTTATTCTCGGGTTGATTACCGTGTAGCTGCGCACTCGCTTGTCCATCCTGCCTATCCTTTCGAGAAGCGTGTCGACCACCTCCAGGGGGGTCGTGGCGCCGCTCTTGATATCAGACGCGAGTGCTTTCAGGCTCGTGAAGCTCTCTTTGCGCATCCGAGCGAGCTTTCCCCTTTCTGAATATAAGCGGATGCCCCGCAAGTACGGCGCCCTCCGCCCACCGGAGCGCCGCTCTTTCTGGCCTCTGGGGCCAGACCCTTCAGGCCCTCGGTCAGCCCGAGCGGCGGGTCGAAGGCCGCACTCCAGCTTCTGTCGAGATCCTACCGGGGCCTAGGAGATCTCGACCCCGCCGAGCTTCTCGAAGTGCCTCGCGACCCTGGTGAAGTCGCTCTCCTCGCCCTCCTCGGCAAGGACGAGCTGCCAGATGCTGCGGACCGTCTCTCCTATAGAAATGGGCGCGCCGAGCTCCTTCGCCATGTCGGCGTAGAGGCCCAGGTCTTTGCACATCAGAGAGGTCCTGAATCCGTAGTCGAACTTCCTAGGGATGATGTTCTTCGGGAACTTGTCTTGGGTGGCGCTGTTCCTCCCCGAGCTGTTGTTTATCACCTCGGCCATCATCCGCGCGTCTAGGCCCAGCTTCCTGCCTAGCATCAGGGCCTCGCTGGTGGCGCTCATGGCCGTCGCTGAAAGGAAGTTGTTGATGAGCTTCAGCGCCTGCCCTTGGCCGACCTTGGGGCCTACGTGAAATATGTTCTTTGCCAAGAGCTGAAGGATCGGATGGCACCGTTCGAAGACCTCCTTCGGGCCGGAAGCCATGATGCTCAGGCTGCCTGACACCGCGCCCGGGACCCCGCCGCTGACCGGGGCGTCGAGGGAAGCCACGCCGCCATGGGCGAGCTGCTCTGAAATCTTCTCCGCCATGGTGGGCCCGGTGGTCGACAGGTCGACGTAGACCCTGAACCTGTTCCCATGTATGAGGCCGGCATCGCCGAGCGCGACCTGTTGGACCGCCACCTGGGTCGGAAGGCTCACCAGGACTATGTCAGCCCTAGATGCGACCTCCTTGGGGGAGGAGGCCGGAGTGGCACCGATGTCCCGGACCGAGTCCACCGCATCCTTTCTAATGTCGAAGACGACAGGGTGGTGACCGCCATGGATGATCCGGGTCACCATGGGTTTCCCCATGTTGCCTAGGCCGACGAAGCCTATCGCAGAGGAGGATGTCACTTCTTTTCGTTGTCCAATTCTGCAAACGCTTCGTTTGCTACCCTGAAAGCGTCTATGCCTGCCGCGACTCCGCAATAGACCGTCGCCTGGAGGAGCGCTTCGAGTATCTCCTCTCTCGTGCAGCCGTTCCTGAGCGCCCCCTTGACGTGCAGTTTCAGCTCGACTGGCCTGTTGAGCGCGGTGAGCATTCCCAGGTTCATCAGGCTGCGCACTTTCCTAGGCAGGCCAGGCCGTGTCCAGACAGAGCCCCAGCAGAATTCGGTGACCAGTTGCTGCAGCGGCTTTGTGAAATCGGTCGCGTTAGCAATCGACCTGTTGACGTATTCCTCTCCGACCACTGCCTTCCTTACCTCAAGGCCCTCTTCGAATCTGCTCTTCTCTCGCTTCGACATCTCAGTCCCAAGACCGCCGGCGATTATTTGGGTCTTTCGACATCTGCCGGCGATTAGGTCGGGCGTCCTTTGACGTCTGGGCCTGCGGGCGCGAGGCGGCGTACGCCGTGTGAGGGCTCGGGCCTGGTGCCTTTTCGTGTCCTCGTCGGATGGCGATGGGATTCAGCGAAGGTGGCCACGCGCTAGCTGCAGGAACTCTTCGTCGGTCAGAGGGCGCTTGTTCTTCACAGCCAGCTCCTTCACCTCCGCCAGAAGGAGGTCGACGTCGGACTCGGAGAGCTTCAGGCCCAGCTTCTCTGCTTTGTAGACAACCGAGTCCCTGCCGCTCTTTTTCCCCATTATCACCTTCACGGGGTCGTGGCCGACGGCCTCCGGAAGGAAGGGATAGATTTCCAGAGGCATCTTCAGCCTTTCCAGCCTGCTCCACCACCCTGCTATGATGCCAGACTCTATGGTGTAGATGTCGTCCCCGACGACGGGCTTCTGCGGAGGTACCCGCACGCCCGACAGCTCGCTGACCAGCCTGGAGAGCTCCCGGAGCTTCTCCAAGCGGACGCCTGTCTTTGCCCCGTAGAGGAACTTCAACGCGAGGGCGAGTTCCTCCAGCGAAGTGTTGCCAGTGCGCTCGCCGAGGCCGTTGGCGGTCACATGGGCGACCTCGGCACCGGCGGACAGGGCGGCGATGGTGTTGGCCACGCCGAGGCCGAAGTCGTTGTGCGCGTGTATCTCGACGGGCTTCTTGAGGAGCGAGCGCATCTTCTTCACGAAGTAGGAGGTGGCCTGAGGGGTCAGCACCCCGAAGGTGTCAGCCAGCCCGAGGGCGTCCATGTGGCCTTCCTTCGCCACTCTCCCGACTAGCCTGGAGATGACTGGAAAGGAGGCGCGGGTAGAGTCGATTGTGAAGAAGGTCACAGGCAGCCCGTGTTCGTGGGCGTAGGTGGTCGCCTCCACGGACAGCTCGACGGCGCGCTCTTCGGCCCACCCATATCCATGCCTGATCAGGTGGTCGCTCGAGGGTATCTCCATGACTACGCCGTCGACATCCACGCTGAGTGCAGAGTCCACGTCTCCCTTCATGCACCTGGCAAACGCGTAGACCTTCGGGCCGAGCCTGAGGTGAGCGATGTCCTTTATCGCCTGCTTGTCTTCGTGGAAGACCGAAGGTAGGCCGGCCTCGATCCTGTCCACCCCTGCTTCGGCGAGCTTCCTCGCTATCGAGACCTTCTCCTCCCTCCTGAACGTCACCCTGGCCTGCTGCTCACCGTCTCTCAGCGTGACGTCATGAACCTGGACCTTTCGGGGAAAGCGGACCCCCCTTCTCACCTCAGGGAGGAAATTGTACGGGCTGACGTAGTGCAGTTCGGATTTCCATGGGCTGGACACTGCTTATCGCATCGTGGGTCGACCTGGTGGGCACTTAGCGTTTCTCCAAGCACGCCTGGCCGGATGAGCCCGCACGTCAGGGGCCGAGGCCGCCATGTCGCCCAGAGTCGCCACGATGCTCTCGTCCAGGGCCAGGGCTCGGCCTGGAGGGCCGCTATCTTGCGAGCGCCTTGAC
>JBJKSN010000056.1:0-3396 GCA_046703945.1 Nitrososphaerales archaeon
ACTCTCTTCACGGCCGTCGTCCCTGACGAGATGCTTGGCCACACCGTAGACAACATCGCCAAACAACTCGACATGCGTCGGAAGGAGAACATAATCTTGGTGAGCCCGCTCGATGCGGCCATCTCGCCCATCGCCGACGACCTTCAGAAGAGAGCGAAAGAGGGGATACCAAGCATCGGTCCCCTCGAAGCGATAGTCCAGCCCCTGCAGAGGTATCTCAGACCTTCCGTCGACGTCACAACGATGCTGGTGATTTCAACGGCCGTAGCGCTCGCCGGCCTGTTCCTGAACAACGTGGCCGTGATCATAGGGGCCATGCTGATCTCACCATTGCTGGGGCCGATCAACGCGGTGACGGTGAACGCCGTGCTGGGAAACGCCAGGAACGTGGTCCGGGCAGAGGCGTCGCTCTTCGCGCTCGTGCTTGTCGCGATAGGAGTGTCGTGCGCGATCACGCTCGTCGCTTCCGACTTCATCCCTTTGACCCTGACAAGCCAGATCCTCCAAAGGACCGATGTGACCGCATTGGACGTGGTGGTCGCCCTTCTGCTGGGCGTAGCGGGCGGCCTCGCCCTACTCACCAAACTCCCCGAGATACTCGTCGGTGTCGCCGTAGCCGTCGCGTTCATCCCTCCTGCGGTGGTCGCCGGCATCTCGCTTGCGCTAGGGCACGCAGGCCTCTTTGTCGGGGCTCTCCTGCTCACGGTCTCGAATCTCTTTGGGCTGAAGGTCGGAGAGATGCTGACCATCAGGGCGAAGGGGCTTTCTCCAAGGTCGTACTATGAGAAGAAGAAGGCCAGGACGTATGGGGTGTACTCGCTTGTCATCTTCCTCTTCATCGTGCTGTTTCTGATAATCCTCGTCACCTTCGCGCTTCACTGACGAATCGAGCGACAGTGAGGCCACCCCTGGCCCAGCTGGAGGCTCAAGACTCCCGGAGGGTGGCGACGTCGGTCCGAATGGTGCTCGCCACCCAGGACTAGACACCTGTGCGTTTCTGAGCTATGCATTCATGAGTCATGAGTCAGCGACACGTGGGCATGGTCGCGATCAACGCCAAACATGCGATTGTGGAAATCCAAGTGAGCGACCTCACGAAGTCGCGCGACTGGTATTCACGGCTCTTTGGAAAGGCACCCGACCTAGAGCCGTTCGAGGGGAACGTGGAGTTCAAGATAGGAGGCGCCTGGGTGCAGATCGTGAGCGGGACGCCCCAACCGTCAAGCTGGAACCTTCAGGTCGAAGTGGAGGACTTGCCAAAGGAACGCGAACGCCTTCGCAGCGAGAACATCGAGGCGACCGAGGTCAAGACCGTTCCTGGCGTGATCAGCTTTTTTGACCTCAAGGACCCAGATGGCAACGCCATGAGGTGGTTCCAGGTGCTCACTACCGACCCCAAGGTAGCCGGCGCCAGCGAGTAGGCCGCTGCCGATGCACGGCTGATGTACTAGGGAGCTGAATGAGACTGTTGGCCCTTCCTCGCGACGGTTTCATAGTCCCTCCTTGAACGGCGACCCTTACACTTCGGGCACGCGACCCGCCCCGTGTACGGGAGGGTCCATCCCATGCCGCCCAGCTTCTCGTCCATGGCCGGCGCCTTGAAGACTTCGCCGCAGTCGGGGCACTTCAGTTCCTTCCCTCCCCGCCGATTGAGGACGAAGACTGCGGCCACGACTACTGCCACGGCCACCAGCGGTAGGAACAACAGGTACGAGACCATCAGGGCCGCACTCCGTAGGAACCGTCTCTCAGTCGAACAACTCCTCCAGGGGGTTCTGCATCTCTTTCACTTCTCTTATCTTCACGCCCTTCCCTGTAAGGTCTGCGATGAGGCCCGGTACCGACCCCGGTCCGTCAAGCTCGAAGAGGTAGTAGTCACCCTCCTTCCCGCTTGAGCCGGGCGCCTCCTCGTCGCCGAACACCCGCACTCCGACCACGTACTTCTCCGTCTTGATATCCGCAATCTTCCCGAAGAGGGCCAGCTTGCCGTCTTTGACCGCTATCACTCTGGTCCCGATCTCCCTGGCTTCGAACAGGTTGTGGGACGAATACAGGACCACCTTGTCCTTGCTCAGTCCAAGTATGAGGTCTCTGATCTCCTTCGCCATCTTAGGGTCCAGGTTGCTTGTGGGTTCGTCGAGGAGATAGACGCTCTTCTCTTTGAGGAAGATCCTCGCCACCGACACTCTCTTCTTCTGTCCTTGGCTCAGCTGGCCGTAGCGCCTCTCGCTCAGGTCTCTGAGCTGGAGGAGGTCTACGACCCTGTCGACGTCCTCCCTGCCTGCTCCCTCGATCCCGGCGTAGAACTGCAGCGCCTCCACTACCCTCATCCCTTCCGGCATCCCGTCTATGTGAGTGATGTAGTCGAGCCGCCCTCGGGCCTGCTGGGACTCGCTCGGGTGCCCTCCGATCTCTGCCTTCCCGGAGTAAGGCTTCAGGATTCCAGCGAGCGTCCTGAATAGCGTTGTCTTCACGGCCCCGTTGGGCCCCAGGACGACGTACACTGCGGGCTCGTTGACCGTGAACGAAACCCCGTCGATCACCTTCCTGCCGAAGTATCCTGAGACCACTTCATCCAACCGCAGCGCAGGCGGTGACCCGCCGCTCCCTTCTGAACTCAATCGCTCCGCACCCCGTTGATCATGCCTCTGACAGCAGCCTCTCTCTGACCATCTTCTTGTCCGCTATCACCATCATGGAGACCACGGCGAGGACCAGGACCAGGGTGGCGGCCGAGGTGAGAATGGTGAACCCTCCGGGGCCCGCTTCGCTGGAAAGCAGCAACACGGCCAGCACCGGTGCGACTCCCAGGATGGGCGCCAGCCCAACGGGGCTGTTCACCCCCGCGATCCGGGTGGTGAGGAATGACCATACCATGCCGCTCATGCTCATGAAGGCCGCTGCCGCATAACTGAGAGGGATCGAGTAGACCAATAGCAGCTCGACCTCGCCCAGGGGCATCGCCCTGCCGGCCGCGGCGGTGGCGACAGCCGTTCCTCCGAGCGCGACCAGGAGAACTATGCTCACGAGCCCCAAAGCGCTAAGGACCGTGGACCAAAAGATGTCGTAGACTCCGACCCCATAGGCGATCAGATATTCATAGACCCCCTTGGACTTGTCACTGACGAAGACCATCAGGGCTCCGATCCCACCCAGGGCCGCGAGCAGCGGGAGCATCAGTGGAAAGATGTCTGACACAAACACGGGGACCGGGACCCCTGGGGTTATCCTGCTGCCAATCGTCTGGCCTAGGAGGAGCGGGAGGACGGCGCCAAGGACGAGATAGACCCTGCCAAAGCCGATTGCCCGCCTGAAGTTGGTGCGGAACAGATAGCCGGATCTGGAAGCCATGCCTGACGGCGTTTCTTCCTCTGTCGCCCTTCTGACTCCTCTGGT
>JBJKSN010000057.1:0-2798 GCA_046703945.1 Nitrososphaerales archaeon
GTTCAGGGACTATCGCAGCCAAATAGAGGGACGGAGGAGGGGTGGCTGACCTTGCAGCCCTTCGACGACATAGACGGGGAGTTCAAAGCGCGGCTCCGTGAGATCGCGACCACCACCCGCTCCACGGTGGACAATTCGACGGTCACCTTCCGCACGGCCAGGATCGACTGCGAGTACTCCCCCAATGTGATCAAGCGCCTGGCCATGGGGCAGTTGGTCGCCATCCCCAACGTCCAGGCGCTGGGGGCCAACAGCTCATACTCACTCTACGAGATCGCCGACGTCTATCCCATGCACTATTCGATGCTCACCCTCGACCGCTCGCAGCCGGCGGCGATCAGGACCGAGTTCATGGACCTGATCCAGAAGGAGTGGGAGAAGGGCTCGAAGAGCACCTGGATCGAGATAGTGGCCGCGCCCATAGGCTACGTGATGAAGGCCACGGGCGACGACGTCATCTACGAGAGGAGGGCGACGGCCCCTCTCACAGGAAGCCAGGTGAAGCTCCTCAGCAAAGAGTCGATAGAGCAGCTGATCTGCTTCAAGCCGCCGACCGGCAAAGCCGCAGACTACTCGCTGGGGAACCTGCTCGGGTTCACGGATGGCTCCATCTCTTTCTCGGTGAACCTGGACCAGCTCATCCACTACATGAGCGGGACATTCGCCTTCACCGGGAGCGGGAAGTCAAACCTCACAGCCACGGTGGTCCGCAAGGCCCTGCACTCCATCCCTGACCTCAAGGTGGTCATCTTCGACGTCTCTGCCGAATATGGGATCCACATCCTCGACGTCCTCAACCGCCTTCCGAGCCGCGTGCTCTTCACCGACTCGTTCAAGGACAGCAAGAGCCCTGAGGCGGAATACTTCAAGCGGCACGCGACCCCCGAGGCCCTGGCCGGGAGGGAGAAAGACTTCTACTCCAAGATACGCGAACTCTTCGCCGCCGGGAAGGTCGAGTTCCTCCAGACACGCATGGCCGGGGAAGAGGACGCAGCCCGGTTCAGCACCTACGAGGGCCTCGTCGAGGTCCTGTCCAACTCGCTCAACGACAGGTACGTGGCCGTCCAGCAGAAGATACTCGTCCCCCAGGTGATAGAGATAATCAAGCGGTTCCTCCGCGAGAACAACCTCGACATCGAAGCCAGGTTCAACGCCAAGACCATGGACCTAATCGGCAAGATCCAGCCGCTGCTCTCTGAGCTCCCCACGAACAGCTCGCTGTAGTAGTCCTTCGACAGCCTGGCCCGGATCGTGGAGTCCATCCCAGAGGTCGAAGAGGAGGACGAGGGTTACAGCTGGAGCAGGCTCTCGGAGGAGATACTCTCCACCGACAAGGACTCCCCCCGGGTGTTCGTCATCAACCTCCCCGAGGCGGAGGACGCGAGGCTCGAGACGGCCAACGTCATCAACGAGGTCTTCAGGAAACGCAAGAGGAGCTTCACCCTTTCCCCCAGGGTGCTCTTCATAGTCGACGAGGCACAGGAGTTCATCCCCCAGGTCACGCGGAAGGAAGACGGCACCGACCAGTCGAGCAGGGCGCTGGAACGGCTCCTCAGACACGGCAGAAAGTATCACCTCAACTGTTGGGTCAGCACCCAGAGGGTCGCCCACCTGAACACCAATGCCCTCCAGCAGCTCCACAGCTACTTCGTGGCCACGATGCCGAGGCCCTACGACAGGCAGCTCATCTCTGACACCTTCGCCATAGACGACGCCTTCATGGAAAGGACCCTGGCCTTCCAGAACGGTGACTGGCTCCTGACCAGCTTCAAGGCGACCGCCACCCAGAACATCCCGGTCTTCTTCCACGCAGAGAACAACGAAGAGATCCTGGACGAGTACCTGAAGCAGCCCTGACCACCCAGGCGGTTTGGGTCGTGAGTTCGCCGCCTTACTCTGACCTTTGTTTCTTCGTCAAGTAGGCGGGCACGGCGGCGAACAGGCTGATGAAGCCCATGATCAGGAAGAGGCCGTGCAGCGACCCGACGAACCTCTCCAGGACCAGGCAGGGTCCGGCCGTGGGACATACGGAGGAGGCGGTCCCGGCGAATATGCCCTGCAGGACCGGGGTGGGGACGCTTGCCGCCATCACGGCGAAGGCGAGCCCGAGGCTTAGCAGGAAGCCGGTGTTCACCAGGGTCGAGTTCATCCCCGAGGCTATCCCCCTCCTCTCCGCAGGAGTCGCGTTCATCACCGACGCCACGTTCGGCGCCACGAACATGCCGCCCCCGGCGCCAGCCAGCACCAGCGGCACCAGCAGCTCAGGGTAGTTGGAAGCGTTGCCGAAGGGGAGGAGCCCGAACCAGAACAGCGCCAGCGAGATGATTAGCAGCCCGCCCGTGGCCAGGCCCCTGGACCCGTACTTATCCGAGAGATACCCGCTCAGGGGACCCAACGTCACGAAAGCGACCGAGAACGGGATGAGCCAGAGCCCTGCCGTGAAGGCGTCAAGCATGAGGACCCCCTGGAAGTAGAAGACCAGGACCAGCGAGACCCCTCCCCTCGCGATGGACGCAAGAAGGTTGCTCGCCATCCCGGTGGCGAACGCTTTGATCCTGAACAGCGACAGGTCCATCAGCGGATATCGCACCCTGGTCTCGGTGACGGCGAAGCCCGCTATCATGACAATCCCTGTCAGCATCACCCCGATGTAGACCGGCGACCAGCCGATCAGGGCGCCGAGCATCAGGCCCACGAGGAAGGTGGTCAGCCCCCCCGAGAACAACACGTTACCCAGAATGTCAAGCTTCTCGCTCCGGCGCGGTTCTGAGAGCTCCCTGAGCTTGAGGTAGGCCCAG
>JBJKSN010000058.1:0-3778 GCA_046703945.1 Nitrososphaerales archaeon
CGGCCGAGACTGCCTTGGCCAAGTCACCCGAGTACGCGATGCGCGACTTCGCGCCCTCGGACTTCTCCTTGGTGATCCTCCCTCCCTCGACCATTCTGTCAAGGCTCGAGGATATCCTCCCACGAGCCTTCTCCAGCGCCTGCGGGAACTTGTCCGCCAGCGTCACCTGGAACCCGCCGACGGCGAAGAGCTCGGCTATCCCGTGACCCATGTCCCCTGCGCCCACTACAGTAACCCTCTCGATGGCCATGCTTTCGAACTCTGTGGAGGAATGCGGGCTTAAGGCTCTTTCCACTGGAAAGCTAGGTTACCAAAAGTAATCGCGTATATACGACCAGGGGCGCCCTCGGTCCAATGAGCACCCTTTCCCCGAGCCCGTCCGATTATGTGATCACCATCTCAGAGGAGCAGGAGGCGTTCCGCCAGGCCGTCAGGGACTTCGCCGAGAAGGAACTGGCGCCGGCCACCCAGAGGATAGACCGGGAGAACCAGATGGACATGGGGCTCGTGAAGAAGGCGGCTGGCCTGGGGCTCTTCGGCGTGCCTTTCCCGGAGGAGTACGGCGGGGGCGGGGGGGACGACCTCTCGCTGGTGATCGCCACCGAGGAGATAGCGAGGTTCTCTGCGGCCTTCTCCGCCGTCGTAGGGGCCACCTACCTGGTCTCCACCCCGTTGTTCCTCTTCGGGACGGAGGAGCAGAAGAGGAAGTACCTGGTCCCCATCGCCAAGGGGGAGAAGATAGCCGCCCACGCCATGACCGAGCCGGGGACCGGCTCCGACGTGGCCGCCATTTCCACCAACGCCAAGAAGGAGGGTGACAAGTACGTGATCAACGGAAAGAAGATGTTCATAACCAACGGGGACAAGGCAGAGACCTTCCTGATCTTCGCAAGGACCAGCCCCATGGAAGGCGCGAAGCGGCACCAGGGCATAACGGCCTTCGTCGCCGAAAAGGGGATGAAGGGGCTCAACGTCGGCCAGAGAACCGAGGTCATCGGGCTCAGGGGGGACCAGCCTGTGGAGCTGATGTTCGACAACCTGGAGGTGCCTGAAGCCAACGTGGTCGGCGAGGTCGGGAGGGGAGTGAGGATCGCCCTCACCTGCTACGACCACGGGAGGGTAGGCGTAGCGGCCCAGGGGACTGGGCTGGCCCAGGGGGCCCTCGAGGCGGCTCTGCGGTACTCTACCCAGAGGCAGACCTTCGACAACTATCTGCTGAGCTACCAGCAGGTCCAGTTCAAGATAGCAGAGATGACGGCCGCAGTGCACACGGCCAGGCTCCTCACCTACTGGGCCGCCACCCTGACGAAGAAGGGGAAAGACTTCATCAAGGCGTCTTCCATAGCGAAGATCGTCGCGACGGAGGCCGCAGAGAAGAACGCCCACATGGCCATGCTGATAATGGGGGCCTATGGCGTCTCCGTGGACAGCCAGGTGGAGAGGATGCTCAGGGACTCGCAGATCATCAAGACCTACGAGGGGACCAACGACATCCAGAGGCTCACCATAATGAAGGAAGTGGCCAAAGAGATGGGCGTCATCGGTTGACCGACCCGGCAAGACAAGATTGTAGCCCGGCCGGAGACACCTGAGAGGGACGCGGATTGACCAGGGTCGCCGTGGTAGGCATCGGCCACAGCCGCTTCGGGAAGCGGAGGGACGTGAACGTCGGCGAGCTCGCTTTCGAGTCCATCAAGCAGGCCGTAGATGACGCCGGCGTCGACCGGAAGGACATCGGCAACTTCGTGGTAGGGAGCATGGGGAACTGGTACGAGGAGTCCCTCCCCGCGGTCGTGGTAGGGGAGTACGCCGGCCTCGAAGGCGCTGGGACCATGAGGGTCGAGGCGGCGTGCGCCAGCGGGAGCGCAGCGGTCAAGGTCGCCTACAACAGCATCGCCAGCGGCGAGACCGATGTAGCCATGGCCGTCGGGGTCGAGAAGATGTCAGAGCTTGACACTCCGACATCGGTGGAGCTCATCGGGAGGGCCGGCTCTTACACCTGGGAGTTCGAAAACTACGGCATGACCTTCCCGGCGTACTACGCCCTCTACGCGGTGGCGCACATGAACGCCTTCCGGACCACCAAGGAGGACCTATCGAGGGTGTCCGTGAAAGCGCACAGATACGGCGCCATGAACCCCCTGGCGCACTTCCAGAACGAAGTCACGTTGGAGAAGGCCATGGGCTTCCAGACTCTCGCTTGGCCCCTGAGGCTTTACGACGCCTGCCCGATGTCTGACGGGTCGGCGACGGTGATCCTGGCCTCCGAAGAAGCGGCCAGGAGGCTGACCGACACCCCGGTCTGGATCAAGGGGATGGGCTACTCCTCGGACTCAGCGAACCTCAGCAGGCGGCAGAGCTACGTCGGGCTCCCGGCGGCCGTCGACGCCGCTGGGAAGGCCTATGCCATGGCCAAAGCGTCGCCGGAGGACTTCGACGTGGCCACGGTACACGACTGCTTCACAATAGCGGAACTCGTGGCCTATGAGGACCTGGGGTTCTGCAAGAAGGGCGAGGGGCCGAAGATGGTCCGGGACGGGGAAACCGAGCTCGGCGGGAGGATACCGGTCAACCTGGATGGGGGCCTGTTGGCGAAAGGGCACCCCATCGGGGCGACGGGCGTATCCATGGCAGTCGAGATCACAAAGCAGCTGAGGGGGGAGGCAGGCAGGCGCCAGGCGCCGATAAAGAAAGGGCTGGGCCTGACGCACAACATCGGAGGGACGGGCCACTACGCCTATGTGACCGTCTACTCCAGGGACTGAACATGTCAGAGTTGCCTACCCTCAGATCACGGAGGCCCCTTACCCTGCGGTTCAACATCCCGATATCAAAGACCCACGAGTTCTGGGACTTCCTGAAGGCGGGTAAGTTCGTCACCACGAAGTGCTCGAAGTGCGGCCTGGTCACATTCCCGCCGCAGTCGGACTGCCCTGGGTGCATGGGGGGCGAGTTCGAGTGGACCGACCTGGGCCATGACGCCACGTTGGTGACCTGCACCCAGGTCATGATGACACCCGCGAGCTTTTCGGCGGAGGGCTCCTACGCTGTCGCCATCGGAGAGCTCCGTGAGGGGGTCAGGGTCCTCGCCTGGCTCGAGGGAGTCAAGGCCGAAGACGCCGCCCAGGGGATGAAGCTTCGGGTGGAAGCCAGGACGAACTCTGACGGGAACCCCTACTACGTGTTCGTCCGCGCCTAGAATTCCTTCGGGACGTCCTTCATGACTTCGGCTACCCTTGCGAGCCTGTCCTTGTACATGATGATCTTGGGGAGGGAGCCTTTGAACCTGAGCTGGCCTTTCAGGACAGCCGACTGGATGTCGACCTCGCCCCGGGCGACCTTGCACCAGGACTCGTAGGTCCCATCGAAGGAGAACTCGGCGCTGGCGCCTGGCCCGGGCTTTTGGAAGGCCGTCGCCCCGTTCTCCACCGTCATGAGGTACCCCTGGCCCGAGTCGGTCACGTTGAACATGATGCTCGTCTTGAACCCCTTCGTGGTCTCGGCCCACTTGGAGTCAGCCGCGAGGGCGGCCTGCACCTGCGCCACGTACTCGTCACTCATGAACTTGGCCATCGACCCCTGCCTCCCTCGCTCGTCTTTTGAGGTTACCTACCGCGCCCGACGTGAGGACAGGGGCCATCTTCTTCCCCCCGGCAATGCGGACCCCGCCGGCTTCCCGCAGCCGCCGGGCGGTCTCCGCCGTCCCTTTGACTATGACCGCACGCGGGCTCCCCTCGACCCCGAAGACCTTCACGGCCCCGACCTCGTCCCCCAGCGC
>JBJKSN010000059.1:0-5630 GCA_046703945.1 Nitrososphaerales archaeon
TCCTAGGGAAGCGGGTCCCGGTGGGGAAGACCGTGTTCAAGTCAGGGGGCGTGGCCATCGAAGACGTGGCGCTGGCCAGCGCCCTGTATGACTCGGCGAAAGCAGACCCGAAGCTTCCTGATGTAGAGCTACTCTGAGTCCAGGGCTTACATCGGGGGCATGCCGCCCATGCCTCCCATCCCGCCCATTCCTCCTCCTGGCGGACCTGGGGGCGCCTTCATCTTGCTCGCTGCTATCACGTCGTCGATCCTGAGGATCATGGACGCTGCTTCGGTGGCTGCCCGGAGTATCTGGAGCTTGACGGCCAGAGGCTCCCAGACCGACTTTGAGTACATGTCTGTCACCTTCCCGTTGAGGGCGTCCACGCCGTACCACTTCATCTCCTTCCCGTGCTTCGCCCTAAGGTCGACCTGCGTGTCGATGGGGTCCATCCCTGCGTTCTCCGCGAGCGTGAGAGGGATGCTCTCCATGGCGTCTGCGAACTTCAGGGCGGCCAGCTGCTCCCTTCCCGAGAGCTTCTGGGCCCAGCTGCGTAGCTGTATCGAGACCTCCTCCTCCGGGGCTCCCCCGCCGGCGACGATCGCGGGCATCTCGACGACGTCCTTGGTCACCATCAGCGCGTCGTGAAGCGCCCTCTCGGCCTCGTCGACCACCCTCTGGGTGCCTCCCCTCACGAGGATGCTCACAGCCTTCGGGTTCTTGGCGCCTTCCAGGAACACCCACTTGTCATCTTCGAGCTTCCTCTCCTCCACCAGCTTCGCGTACCGCAGGTCTTTCGAGTTGAGGTCGTCGAGATTGGTCACTATCCTGGCGCCGGTCGCCTTCGCGAGCTTCGTCATGTCGCTCTCCTTCACGCGCCTCACCGTCAGGATGCCTGCCTTCGCGAGGAAGTGCTGGGCCAGGTCATCGATGCCCTTCTGGCAGATGAGTACGTTGGCCCCGGCGGTCTGGACCTTCCCCACCATCCCCTTCAAGATGCTCGTCTCCTCGTCCATGAACTGCTGCATCTGCTGGGGGTCGTTGATCCTTATTTCAGCCGAGAACTCCGTCTTCTCGATCTCGAGGGCCGAATTGACCAGCGCGATCTTGGCCTCGTCAATCCGCTTGGGCATCCCCGAGTGGACCACCTCTTTGTCCAGGATCAGGCCCTTGATCATCTCGGTGTCGGTAAGGGCGCCGCCCGGCTTCTTCTCAACCTTGACGTTGTCTATGTCGACCTTGAAGCCGTCCTCCCGTTTCTCGGCCACCTGAAGCACGGCATCTACCACGATCCCGGCAAGGTGAGGCGAGTCTTCGCTCACCAGCTTCGTCATCATGCTGGTGTTCGCGACCTTGAGCAGGTCAGACCTGCTCTCGGGGTCAACCTTCTCCGCTATCGCCTCGAAGATCTCCTGGGCCTTCTCAGCCGCCCTGCCATATCCGTCCACGACCACTACGGGGTGGACGTCCTTGCTGATCAGCTCCTCTGCCTTCTCAAGTAGCGCCCCCGCGACCACCACGGCGGAGGTCGTCCCGTCGCCGACTTCGTTGTCAGTGGCCTTGCTAATCTCTACCATCATCTTCGCGGCCGGGTGCTGGACGTCGAGCTCCTTCAGCATCGTCGCGCCGTCGTTGGTGATGGTCACGTCACCCATGGTGTCCACCAGCATCTTGTCCATGCCGCGTGGCCCCAGAGAAGTACGGACTACTTCGGCGATGAGCTTCGCTGCGGTGACGTTGTTCCTCTGAGCCTCTCTCCCCCTTGACTCACCGGAACCTTCCTTCAGAATTATGACAGGTTGTCCAGTCGCTGACATGAAATTCGGTATACAACCGACGGTTTATAAGAATTGTTCTGGGATGAACCATGCCAGACCGGACGGAGAGAAGGAATTCTTAAGTGGCCCTCGTTTCAGTCAGTGCCGAACTTTTTGTCCGCGTCCCCGACCCTGTCGAGGAAATTCGCCGCCGAGGCTGTGGGCACCTTCGTGTTCGTACTGGTCGGCGCGGGGTCAGCCGTCGGGACTGCCAGCCTCGTCGGCCCCAACTCGGCGTCCTCCGTGCTCATCGCCGCGCTGGCGAACGGCCTGGGTCTGGGAGTGGCGATTTCAGCCACCATGGCGATATCCGGCGGGGCGTTGAACCCGGCCGTGACCCTGGGTCTCTGGGTGGGGAAGAAGCTAAAGTCCAGGGAGGTCGTGCCGTACATAGTCGCAGAGCTCCTGGGGGCGACCGCCGCCGGCCTGGCGCTGGAAGCCTCGTTTCCTTCCGTGCTCGGTGACAGCGTGAAGTGGGGCTCGCCGACGCTCAGCGGCGCCCTGACCGCCGCCCAGGGGATGGCGATCGAAGGACTCCTCACCTTCGTCCTGGTCTTCGCAGTGTACGGGACCGCGGTCGACTCCCGCGCCCCGCGCATCGGAGGGCTGGGGATAGGGCTCGTCGTGGTGGCCGACGTCCTGGTCGCAGGGAACCTCACCGGCGCGGCCATGAATCCCGCGAGGGCCTTCGGACCGATGATAGCGTCAGGGTTCTATCCGGGCTACTGGTACATCTACCTAGTCGGACCGGTGCTGGGCGGCATCGCCGCAGGGCTGGTCTACAGATACCTGATCGAGAACAAAGACTGAAAGGGTCTCGAATAAATATCTCAGGGGAGAGGCGAACAGGTTGAAGTCCGCGGCAGGTAGGCTCAGCAGAGAGCAGGCGAAGGAGATCCTCGTAGGCCTCGACACAGCTTTGGGAGCATCCCGCGGCAAGGCAGCGAGGGAGGCCATCGTCAAGTTCTTGGTCGCGTCGGTGCCCACCTACTCGTGGACAGGCATCTACGCCGTGGATGGGAACGACCTGGTCCTCGAGGCCTGGGCCGGGCCGTCCCCGACTGAACACACCCGCATCCCCCTGGGGAAGGGCGTGTGCGGCTTCGCCGCCAAGGCAGGGCGGACTGAGATAGTCTCAGACGTAGGCAAGGACCCGCGGTACCTCCAGTGTTTCCTTTCGACGAAGGCAGAGATAGTCGTCCCCGTCCTGAGCCAGGGGCAGGTGGTGGGGGAGATAGACATAGACAGCGACCAGCTGGACGCGTTCTCGTCGGTCGACAAGGAGTTCCTCGAAGCCGTGGCCAAGAAGGCCAGCGCCCTCTGGTAGCCGAGAATCAATAACATACGTTATAATGCTTAAATACGAACTGGCGGTCGGCGACTCTAGCCATGAAGCTCGAGATAAAGGAGCTCCGCGCCTCGGTGGAGGGGAAGGAGATCCTCAAAGGGGTCAACCTCACAGTCGGCCAGGGAGAGACCCACGCGCTGATGGGGCCTAACGGTTCAGGGAAGAGCACCCTCGCCTACACTGTGATGGGGCACCCGAAGTACCAGGTGACCTCGGGGGACGTCCTCATCGACGGGGAGAGCATCGTCGGCCTGACGCCGGACAAGAGGGTGAAGAAGGGGCTTTTCCTCGCTTTCCAGTACCCTGTGAGCGTCCAGGGGGTGAGCATGTTCTCCTTCCTCCGGGCCGCCTACAACAACTCCCGTCCGTCAGGCTCAGAGCCGCCGACCATCTTCGAGTTCAAGGAGGTAGTCGCAGACAAGCTGAAGATGCTGAGCATGAACGACTCCTTCCTGAACCGCTACCTGAACGAAGGGTTCTCGGGCGGCGAGAAGAAGAGGGCCGAGATCCTGCAGATGGCGCTGATGCAGCCCAAGTTCGCGGTCCTGGACGAGACCGACTCGGGGCTGGACATAGACGCCCTCAGGATCGTGGCCGAGGGGATAAACAAGGTGTCGGGCCCGCAGACGGGTTCCCTCCTCATCACGCACTATCAGAGGATACTGAAGTACGTGAAACCCCAGTACGTCCACGTGATGTTCCAGGGCCGGATAATCGAGTCGGGGGGCGAGGACCTCTCAAGGCTCCTGGAAGAGAAAGGCTACACCTGGATCAAGGGGTACAAGGAGGAGGAGCAGGTGGCTCCTCAGACCGGGTAAACCCTTATAGGGGGAAAATAACGTATGTTATACAAGATATCGCCATGACCTCCAAGATAGACATCGTCACTGACGACTACAAACAGAAGTACGGCTTCAGCGATCCGGTCGAAGAGTACGCGGTAAAGGGGGTCAAGGGCCTGAGCGAACGGGTTGTGCAGGAGATCGTCAGGCTCCACGACGAGCCGGCATGGATGGAGCAGATCAGGATGAAGGCTCTGAAGCACTTCCTCGAACGGGAGCCCCCTTCCTGGGCCCCGGAGCTGAGAGAGATCGACTACCAGGACTTCTACTACTACGCGAACCCCACCAAGAAGGCCGCCGACTCGTGGGACCAGCTCCCTGAATACATCAAGCGGACCTACGACAAGCTGGGCATCACCGATGCCGAGAAGAAGTTCCTCGCCGGGGTGGGCGCGATCTACGAGAGCGAGTCGGTGTACCACAGCATCCAGGGGGAGCTGGAGAAGCAGGGGGTCATTTTCACAGACACCGTTGCCGCCCTGAAGGAGTACCCTGACATCATGAAGAAGTACTTCGGGACCGTGGTGCCATTCCAAGACAACTACATCGCCGCCCTCCAGACGGCGGTCTGGAGCGCAGGGTCATTCGTCTTCGTCCCAGAGGGGGTGAAGGTGGGCATGCCGCTGCAGGCTTACTTCAGGATCAACGAGAAGAACATGGGCCAGTTCGAGAGGACGCTCATAGTGGCCGACCCGTACAGCGAGGTAGGCTACATCGAGGGCTGCTCCGCTCCTGTGTACTCGTCACAGTCCCTGCACTCAGCCATAGTCGAGATCGTGGCCAGGAAGGGGTCGCTGGTGAAGTACACGACCCTCCAGAACTGGTCGAGAGACGTCCTCAACCTCGTGACCAAGAGGGCCCACGCCCACGAAGACGCGACCGTCTCCTGGGTGGACTTCAACGGAGGGGCCAGGCTGACCAGGAAATACCCCTCGGTCTAACTGGTCGCACCCAGGGCCAAGGCCGACATCGTCTCGGTGGCCTATGCAGGGCCTGGCCAGGTCCAGGACACCGGCGCCAAGGCGATCCACCTGGCAAAGGACACCACCTCGAAGATCATCTCCCGCTCCGTCTCGAAGGGAGGCGGCCACACAGCCTATCGCGGCCTCCTGCACATAGCCAAGGGCGCCAAGAACGTGAAGTCGACGGTCCGCTGCGACGCCCTCCTCGTCGACCCCATCAGCACCACCGCCACCTATCCCTACATGGAGATCCAGGAGGACGACGCCACGGTCACTCACGAGGCGAGCGTGGGCAAGGTCGGGGAGGAGCAGCTGTTCTACCTGATGGCCAGGGGGATATCAGAGGGCGACGCGCTCAGCATGGTGGTCAACGGGTTCATGGAGCCCTTCGCGAAGGAGCTCCCGATGACCTATGCCGTGGAGTTCAACCGCCTCATGTCGCTAGAGATGACGAACGCGGTCGGCTAGGATCGGGAGGGGTCGCGCAGGGTGCCTCAGGCGTCTTTGTCCTCATTCGACGAGGACCTCCTCCGCTCCGTCTCTGCTTCCTTCGCCGAGCCGTCGTGGCTGACCAGCGCGAGGCTCGAGGCCTACAGGCAGTTCGCCTCGCTCCCGCCTGAAAAGAACCCCCTCTACACGAAATACGCGAAGACCTTCGACGTCGCCCTGGACAGGTTCAAGC
>JBJKSN010000060.1:0-10678 GCA_046703945.1 Nitrososphaerales archaeon
ATGAGGGCCCTCGAGAAGGAGAGCGACAACCTGACCTTCGCCCTCAGGGAGGACATCATGGCGGGCGCCATCAACCCGACCGTACTCATGGACCTCCTCCGCATGACGGACAAGATGGACAGCATCTTCGACGACTATTACTTCATCGCCCGCGAGGTGAACAGGGTGGTCATCAGCGGCGTCGAGCTCCCGATGCTCGACAGGATGACCGAGACGTTTCTCGCGATGGTTGACCTCGCCGACAGGGAGCTGGAGACCCTGGGGAGGCTCCTCGCGGCCAACAGCATGGACGAGGCAAGGTCGCTGAGGGGGGACATCGAGAAGCTGGAGGAGGCGGGCGACGACCTCAAGGATGCGGGCTTCGACACCATGTACAAGGACCGGAAGCTCTTCGACTTCTTCTCCTTCCAGCACTACACCGAGGTGCTGAGGAAGCTGGACGACATCCAGGACGGGGTCGAAGACATGTCGGATCTCGTCCTTGCCGTGGCGAACACAATGTCGAGGTAGCTGGATGGACGTCACCGGGGGACTACTCCTCCTCGTCGCGACCCTCCTGGTCCTCGTGGTCGCGGGAAACAACGCCCAGGCGTGCATAGGGAACCTCGTCGGCGCCAGGGTCGTCCGTCCCAGGACGGCGCTTGCGGTCGAGGCCACCGGGGTCTCGGCCGGCCTGCTCCTCCAGGGGACCAGGATGACGACCGC
Organism: Nitrososphaerales archaeon; assembly: GCA_046703945.1. Classification (GTDB taxonomy): domain Archaea; phylum Thermoproteota; class Nitrososphaeria; order Nitrososphaerales; family Gagatemarchaeaceae; genus UBA183. Next base: position 706 of record JBJKSN010000060.1, read on the forward strand.
GGCCGACCACCTCGCCAAGGGCCTTTCCCACGAGACTGTCTTCCTGGTCCTCTCTTTGGCACTGGTCCTCTTCCTCGTCGCACACTTCGCCAGGCTCCCCCTTTCGCTCACGATCACCCTGCCTGCCCTCCTCGTCGGGGTCGCGTACGCCTTCACGCCCTACTTCCTGTTCCTGGTCCTGGCTTGGATGGGAGCCCCTGCGGCCGCGCTGCTGGTGACGCCCTTCCTGGCCCGGACGACGGCGAGGGTCGGGGCCAATAACCTCTGGGTCAAGGTCCAGGCATACAAGACGCTGCTGCTCCTAGTGTCCTTCGCGTTCGCCTTCACCCTTGGCGCCAACACGATAGGGCTCATCGTGGCGGTGGAGGGGTTCAGCGAGCTGACGGTCCCACTCGCCATCGCCGGTGCCGTTGTGGGCACGTTCTTTCTGAGCTCCGGCGAGATCAGACGTGTCTCGACAGAGATGTTCGACCTCGGCTACTCCAACGCGACGTCCTCCATGCTCACATCCGCCATTCTCGTCGAAGCAGCTACGCTGGCGGGAATCCCCATGGCCAACACCATGGTGCAGAACGCGGCGGTGTTCGGCGCCGGCCTCTCATACAAGTCGAGGTTCTTCTCAGCCAAGCCGTTCCTCATGGTCGCCTTGGGATGGGTCGTCTTCCCCGCTGCGGCCATCGCAGCAGGGATGCTCATCTCCTTCCTCTGAGGAACAGGCGCCAATCGGGACAGGCACATCCGATATATATTCGACCGCCGATACGGCCGGTAGAGCATGTTCTGCGCCAAGTGCGGAAAGGAGCTCCCCGGTGGGGCCACCTTCTGCCCAAGCTGCGGGGCCGCCCAGGGCGGGGCGGGGGGTCCGCCCATCAGCGGCATAGACGCGCTGACCAGGGACCAGAAGGCGCAGGAATACTGGGTCGAGCGCCTGATCGCGCTGGTCGTCGACTATATCATCGTCTATGTGGTCCTTGGAATCATCACGGCGATCATAGCCATCCCTGCCCTTCTCACAGGCGGCACCGCGTTCTTCGGCGTCGTGTTCGGGGGTTTCGCCTTCCTCTGGGGCATCATCTTCGTCCTCTACAACGCGTTGATGGAGGTGTCGTCGGGGGCGAGCATCGGGAAGAAGCTCTTCAAGCTCAAAGTGGTATCCAAGCGCGGTTCCGCTCCGACCTTCGTCGAGGCCTTCGTCAGGAACCTGAGCAAGATCTACTGGCTCCTCCTGCTCCTCGACGTGATAGTCGGCCTGGCGGTCTCCCATGGATACCAGCAGAAGTACAGCGACCACTACATGGGGACCACCGTGGTGCACGACTAGCCTGGCGTCGGATATCGGCTGGACAACTGTTTTACGGAGCGGTTCCAGGCGGACCAGAGACCGAGATTGAGCGACTATGGCACCAAGGCCGTGGTGGTCACATATCCGGACGAGTTCGCCAAGAGCGAGATAGTCGAGCTGGCGAGGGCCGGGGGGTACCAGGTGTGCGAGGTGGTGACCCACAGGGACATCGGACGGTCTGAATACGGCATGGGCTCGGGGAAGGCTCAGGAGCTCGAGAGGCTGGTGGCCGACTCGGAGGCTGACACCATAATCATAGACGAGAGCCTGACGTCCAGCCAGGCGAACAACCTCTCGCGTCTCGCCCACGCCCGGGTGGTCGACAGGGAGCGGCTCATCCTCAACATCTTCGCCAAGCGGGCAGTCACGACGGAGGCCAAGCTCCAGGTACAGCTCGCGGAGCTCCGCTACGAGCTCCCGAGGGCGAGGGATGCGGTCCGCCACTCGGTCAGGGGGGAGCAGGCAGGATTCTCCGGCATGGGGGAGTACGCCGTAGACGTGAAGTTCCGGGCCCTCAAGAGGCAGATGATGTTCATCAAGAGCAGGCTCGAGAAGACAAAGACGGTCAGGAACCTCCACACTTCTGAGAGGCGGAAGCTGGGGGTCCCCTTCGTGTCCCTGGCTGGCTACACCAGCAGCGGGAAGACGACGCTCTTCAACAGGCTCGCGGCCGAGTCGAAGGACGCCTCCCCCAAGCTCTTCACGACCCTGGCCACGACGACCCGCATGGTCGCATTCCCGAACTCCAAGCGGAAGGTGCTGCTCTCTGACACGGTGGGCTTCATCTCCCGCCTCCCCGCCTACCTCGTGGAGTCGTTCAGGTCGACCCTCGACGAGCTGCGCTACGCCGACCTCATACTCCTTATGATCGACGTCAGCGAGCCCGCAGAGAGCATCGAGATTAAGCTCAGAAGCTGCAGGGAGACGCTGAGCGAGCTCGAAGTGGACGCCTCAAAGCTCCTCGTCGTCCTGAACAAGGTCGACCTCCTGGACGCCGGGGCGAGGTCAAAGGTCGAACTCGACCCGCTCTTCAAGGGGTACAGCACGGTCAAGGTCTCGGCGGTCCGCGGCGATGGGATGCACCAGCTGAGGACCAGGATACTGGAGCGGACGGACCCGAGGAAGGTCGCCCGGGAACCCGGCCTCGCTGCGCCAGGGTGACCGCAGCGTCGTCCGCCGCCTCAATCTTACGCAGGTCGAAGGGGGGTGTTGTCTCCGGTTGTCCGTTGAGTAGGCGCGCCATGGTCGAAGCCTTCCGTCTGAGCGGCCGCGGATCACTCCGCCATGCTGGCAAGGAACGTCGTGTGTCTAATTCTTACTCGCTATGTTGCGTATATTCGAATTCCCAATCGAATCGTTTATACGCGGCCCTCCTAACCGGTTAGGCATGGACGGAGAGGATAACTCAGAGACGCATCACGACGATGCTGGGTCCAACCCATTGGAAACAAGAATGAATAGGAGAAAATTCCTGAAGACCAGCGCGATTTCTGCCGGGGTAGTCGGCCTAGGCGGGATTGCGTTAACATCGGGGAACGCCACGGTGGTCGAGACTCCGACCGCCAACGTCCCCGCGACATCCAACTCCGATCCGTTCGCTTCCCAGACCGTCACGCTGAACATCAACGGGACGGACATCGAGGTTGGCGTAGAGCCGAGAGACATGTTAAACAACATACTTCGTGACAGCCTCGGTCTAATCGGGACGAAGAGACCGTGCAACAGGATGGAGTGCGGCGGCTGCACCGTCCTGATCGACGACGTGCCGCACATGTCGTGCACCTACCCTGCTTTCCGGGCAGCTGGGCACAAGATTGTGACTGTAGAGGGGTACAACATGCCCTCCTCTGCCCCTGAGACCGCGGTCCTCAACGCGCTGCAGCAGGCCTGGGTAGAGCAGGACGGTGGGCAGTGCAGCGGATGCCAGCCGGGCCAGATCATGTCCGCGACCGCTCTCTTGATGAGCAATCCAAATCCAAGCCTTGACGAGATCAAGCTTGCGATGAGCGGGAACATCTGCAGATGCGGGAACTATGCTGGCATCATCGCCAGCATTCAAGCGGCAGCGAAGACCCTTCAAGGAGGTAGCGCGTAATGAGCAGCAGTAGCACCGAAAGCAGCGGACTGAACAACCTGAACCCCAATGCCAAGTTCAATTTGGTGGGGAACCAGGCTGTAACGAGGCGCGATCTGTACGCGAAGATCACGGGACAGCGGAAGTACACCTCTGACATCGGCGCCAGCGACATCGGCGCCAGCAGCATGTGGTACGCAGGGTTCCTCGTCGCACCTCACCCACACGCCATCGTAAAGAGCATTGACGTGAGCGCAGCCCAGGCAGCGGGTTACTTCACCCTGGTGGAGTCAGACCTCCCTGTAGGGGCCATGTTCGGCTCCGGTTCAAGGGCCTACCCTCCGCTGGTCAGCAGCGAGGTGCTCTATCCTGGACAGCCCGTGGCCGCAGTGGCTGCTCCCACCGCCAACGAGGTGGTCGACGCCCTGAACCAGATTAAGGTAGAGTATGAGCAGCTTCCATACGTCTTCACCGCAGAAGCTGCACTCGCTGCAGGTGCGCCTCAGCTCTGGCCGGGTGGAAACGTCCCCGGAGGCGGCATCGGCGAGAACGGAGCGGTAACATCCGGCACCCTCAACCTGAACTTAGGTGACGTCGACACCGCATTGGCGAGCGCCGACGTGGTCTACGGGGATACCTTCACCACCTCGATACAGCAGCACTACGAGATTCTCCCAAGGGGAGCAGTCGCATATTGGTCGCAGGGCATGCTGACCGTCAGGGCCTCCACACAGTGGGCTTGGCTGGTCCAGGTAACCCTGGCGAACTACTTCGGGATCCCGCTGTCAGACGTAGAGGTCAGCACTTCGCTGGGCGGCTACGAGGACGGAGGGGCCCTGGGCAACGGCCTCGGGAACAAGGTCTCCGGCGAGGAGTACATCCTGGCCGCAGTCATGGCACAGAAGATAGGCGCGCCCGTGAAGTTCGTCCACACTAGGCTCACGCAGGCCCGGACCACGACGAACAGGTGGCCGTTCACCGCGACCTTCAGGCTAGGCGCTATGAACGACGGCACCCTGGTAGCCATAGACGCAGTGTGCACCTCTAACGTAGGAGGCAGGGGTGGCGCTCAGGGGTCCGACGCGATAGGCGACTTCTACAACACCTACGTGTGCCCCAACATGCGCTTCTACAGCATCCCTGTGAGCACCGACGCCTACTCCAACGGCTCAGCTATGAGGAGCGTCGGCGAAGAGCAAGGGCACTTCCTCCTGGAGTCAGCCATGGACGAGCTGGCGCACAAGCTCAACATGGACCCGGTCCAGTTCAGGCTCAAGAACATGAGGCAGGGCCCCAACGCAGCGGACCCATTCTCCAAGCTCCCATACTCGACCATCGCACAGCCACAGGCGCTGCAGCAGGCGAGCCAAGCCTTCGGCTGGACCAGCCTATGGAAGGGCTGGGGGGTCCCCAGTTCCGTCAACGGGACCAAGAGAGTCGGAGTCGGGGTATGCATCCAGAACGCGGCGAAGGGCGCTCCTTTCCCTCCATCCACATCCCAGGTACAGGTAGATCCGGACGGGACGGTCACAGTCTACTCCGGTCTGACGGACCACGGAGCAGGCGGCAACACGACACTCCCGATCCTCGCCTCAGAGGCCCTCGGACTCACCTCACTGGCAAACGTGAAGATAATTCAGTCAGACACGAAGTACACCACGAACTCGAGCGTCACAGCCGGCAGCCAGACCACCCACAACTCGCACTCGCTACTCTACGCCGTCGAGGACCTGAAGAACCAATGGTTCCCGATAGTAGCAACCAAGATCGGAGCGAGCGCGGCTAACCTGGCCTTCAAGAACAACACCATCTACGACACCACCAATCCGTCCAACAGCATCTCATTCAATGACGCAGCAGCCCTGCTGACCGCCTCGTTGAAGGGATACGGCGTATGGAACATCCCGTCCAATGTGGCCATCCGCTCAACCGGAGCGAGGCTGGCTCAGGTGGAGGTCGACGTCGAGACAGGAGTGGTGCACGTACTCAGCCACACCTTTGCCCTCGGCCTCGGCAGGACCATATTCTACAAGGGGGCGGTACACCAGATGATGGGAGGCTCCGTGATGGGAGTCGGCTCGGCCTTCTTCGAGGAGCTGCTCGTAGACCCAAGCCAGAACATCACTCCGACACCCGGCTACCCGACGTCAGGGAGCTGGCTCAATCCCAACTACCACGACTACCAGATACCTACCATAATGGAGAACCCAGACACGGCCAATGTGATCCCTATCGAGAACATCGACCCGACCGGCCCATTCGGAGCGACCGGCATCGGGGAGAACACCATCATCGCAGCCGACGTCTCCTACATCAACGCCCTCAGCAACGCGCTTGGCGGATATAGGTTCCACAAGACCCCGGTTCGCATCGAGGACGTAGTCGCCGCAATCCAGTGGATGCAGGCGAACGGGAAGGCATAGAGGGTGAGAATATGAGCAGCAACAACGAAGTACCAAAGTACGGCCTCCTCTCGGCGAGCACGCCCGCGGAGGCGGTCTCTCTTCTGACGCAGTATGGTGGTCAGGCGAGACTGATGTCAGGGGGAACAGACCTCCTATACATGATGAAAAATGGAGTGACCTCCAAGACTCCACAATACGTGGTCGACATCTCAGGCCTGCCACTGAACTACGTGAAGTACAGCTCTTCCGACGGCCTCAGGATCGGAGCGACAACCCCAATCTCGACCATCGCATCAGACCCCAACATCGCCCAGTACTACGCGGCCCTCAGCCAGGCGGCCGGCACGGTGGCTGCGCCCCAGATACGCAACCAGGGGACGGCTGCCGGTGACGTGATCCAGGACACCTGGTGCTGGTATCTCAGAAACAACTACCCATGCTGGCAGAACGGCGGCAACGTCTGCTACGGCGTCTTGGGCGACAACAGGTACTACCAGTCGATATTCGGAGGCAGGCTCACCTTCGCGGTCAACCCAGGAGACACCCCGGTCGCGTACTTCGCCCACAACGCCGAAGTCACGGTGGAGGGCTCAGGCGGGAGCAGCACCATGCCGATCAGCCAGCTCCTTCCGGGAGAGGCGATAGTGGACGGGAAGGTCAAGGAGAACTCGTTGCAGCACAACGAGATAGTGACCGAGATCCACGTCCCGGCGCCCCCTGCAAACTCCAAGAGCTCATGGTACAAGGTACGTGCCAGGCAGTCCTTCGACTTCGCGCTGGCTAGCGCTGCGGCGGTCCTGACCTTCAACGGCAGCACCATCTCGCACGCAAGCCTGGTGTTAGGAGGGGTCGACGTAATGCCTCACAGGGCATCGGCTGCAGAGTCGTACCTTGTCGGGAAGAGCCTCAGTACCAGCACCATCCAGGAGGCTGCGGCGAAGGCAGTGGCGGACGCTGACCCGCTCACGACCGGCACAGGGAACTCCTTCAGGGTGTTCCTCGCGCAGGGAGCCGTGAGCAAGGCCCTGACTGCGCTAAGCTAGGTGCGCGCACTCTCGTTGGCGACGGCCGGGCCTGAGCTTGCTGTGGCGGCTGGCTACTGCTTAAGAGCCCACCAGGTACAGGGTCCCATGAAGATGGCACGCCTTGTACGGACGGACTGAAGGGCCTTGAGCGCAACCAGTCCCCAGGGGCAAGCCGCCCCGGACGAGCTCACACTCGCCGAGATCTCCGCGAAGTACAAGAACCGGTGGGTCGCAATCGAGGTCACCGCCCGGGACGGGAACTCTCAGCCGACCAAAGGGAAGGTTGTCGCCCAGGACGTCGACCGGTACAGGCTGAGGTCCAGCCTGGCCAAGCTGGGCGAGGTCTGCATCTTCTACACTGGTGAGACACCTTATCCGCTGCTGCTTTGACTGAAGTCGAGCTGGGGAGATTCCCAGCAGTCTTCGCCAGGGTGACGGGGTCCAACTCCAAGGTCAGGGAATACAGGGCCCTGGTAGACCCGGTCTACGAGTACTGCATCATCCCGAAGGGCGACGCATATATCTTCGGTCACCCGGAAGTGGCATTCCAGCAGCTCACCGTCGACCCGCCCAACGCACGGACCCTGGTCACCGGGGGCGGCTTCAACAAGACGGTCATCTTCGAGGTCGAAAGAGTCGAAATCGGCGGACTCTCGTTCGAACGGGTGGAGTTCGCGGCTGTGGACCTTCCCCAGCAAGTGGGGTTCGAGGCAGTGATCGGCCAGAGCCTCCTGAAGCGCGCTTCGGTCACCATGGACTGGGAGCACAGGCTCCTCAGGCTTTCGAAGGTGAACTAGATGTTCGGCAGCAAGAAGCTGACGTTCCCACTTAAGGACCCCATGCTGGTGGTGTGCCGCATAACGGGTCCGAATAACCACTCCAGGGAGTTGACAGCGCTGATCGACTTCAACGCCACCTACACCCTCATGTATGCCCACGACGCCATCTATCTCGGGTACTCAGACGTCGCCAACAGGGCCAGGGAGTGGAGGGAGATCTTTCCACAGAAGACGCCCTACCTGCTGTCCTTCAGAGGGGTGGAGCGCGGCATCATGATCAGCCTGAAGCGGGTCTCCATCGGTGGCTTCGCAGCCCAGGACGTGACCGCGGTGTCCCTGGAGGCCGAGCCGTCGCTGCTGCTCCCCTACGACGTCGTCCTCGGAAGGTCCTTCCTCGACAAGTTCAAAGTTACCTATGACGGGAAAGCGAAGACGCTTTCCATCTCCTAGGGATCAGACGGACCAGGGGTCCAATCGCACGGCCGCCGTCAGCTCCAGCCTGGGACACAAGGCGGCTTTGGAAAGTTAAGTAGAAAATCAAACAGAATTGTAGTCGATAGCCGAAAGGTAACCGCGACGACTGCAGAACTCAAAACGATTTAATAGCGGTCTCTCCTAACGTATTAGGCTGGAATGAACTCCACTAGTGCCGTTCAGACCGCCGTTCAGATGCGCTGGACAAAAACAAGACTGACGATTTCGGGGTTATTCATCGTCGCCTTGGGCGTCTTCTACGAGGAGATCGTCCTACCGGCGACGACCTTCGAGACGGGGGCCTACAGGTACCCGTTCTCCTTCGAGGCAGACATCTATCTGATTGCCGTCATCCTGATGGCGGTTCATTTCGTGTTCAGGTTATTCATGCCCAGGCACGCCACGGCTGAACCGGTGAAAGTGACCCGGACCATCGGGTTAGAGATGGCCCTGAAGATTGCCTTCCTGCTGGAAGTGGGCGGCTCGTACCTGACCGGTACGATGGTCGCTACGCCCGAGATCTTCACGTCGCTCCAGTCCATCACGGGAGGGACCCTGCCGTTCGCTCTGAACCTCCACGCGACATTCGCCACGCTCCTCATCGCCACTGGCGTCGCCATCGTGGTCCTCGAGGTCGCCAGGGTAGCTACCAAGAGGCTCACTCTGAAGCAGTGGTTCATCAGCGCCAGGTACGTCGAGGCCAAGGCGCTCTACTGGGTGCTGGCCATCGTCGTCATATTCCAGGGGATCCTCGGACTCTACCTCCTGGGGACGGTCTCGCCCATCGGTCCGTTCAACCTGATTGGGCTCAGCTCCTATGGCTTCCTGTCGGAGCTCAGGCACCTCCACGGTCCGACGGCGGCCGTGCTGATCTCCCTATTCTATGGGATGGTCTACCTGAGGCTCAGGCCGGACTACAGCGTAAGATAGGACCAGAGTCTCCGGCCAGGACGCAGCCCACGGACGTGGAACCGTTCCGTCATCGCAGCGTATGTTCTGCTCTACTCAGGCCCTGAGCCGAAGGCGGGACGCCAGCCTGGGAGAGCCTGCTCGGCTGAGCAACGTTTTTGTGCATCGCTCTGGGGTTTCACCTAATTGACCTTGGTAGAGCCGGCAGCAGGCAGTATGGTCGACAGCAAGGGCCGGATAGCGAAGAAGCTCAGGATCTCGGTTACCGACAGGTGCAACTTCGCCTGCCTCTTCTGCATGCCCGACAAGGGCAAAGTCAAGTGGCTCCCTGAGCCCGACCAGCTGACGTTCGACGAGATAGAGCGGTCCGCCCGGATCCTGTCGGACTTGGGGATAGACGGGATCAGGATCACGGGGGGCGAGCCCCTCCTGAGGAGGAATCTGGAGGAGCTGGTCGCCAGGCTCTCCAGGATCGACCACGTCGAGACCCTCGACATGACGACCAACGGCTGGTTCCTCAAGCAGAAGGCCCGTCTCCTCAAAGACTCGGGCCTGCGGGGGGTGACCGTCAGCCTGCACAGCCTGAAGCGGGATAGGTTCAGCAAGATCTCCGGGATGGACGCCCTCCCCAAGGTCCTGGAGGGCATCGACGAAGCGGTCCGGGTCGGGCTGGACCCGGTCAAGGTGAACTCCGTGGCGATAAAGGGGTACAACGACGACGAGATCGTCGACCTGGTGGACTACACGCACTCCAGGGGCCTGTCGATAAGGTTCATCGAGTTCATGCCCCTCGACGGCCTGGGGATCTGGTCCCCCGACGCCATCATGTCGGGCAAGGACATCATCTCGGTCCTGAAAAAGTCCTACGACCTCCGCCCCGTGGGTCGGGAGAAGGGGAAGACCGCCTCGCTCTGGTCCTTCGGCGAGAACGGAGAGAAGCTCGGGCTGATAACGCCCATGAGCGA
>JBJKSN010000061.1:0-7650 GCA_046703945.1 Nitrososphaerales archaeon
AAGAGGCTCCCTCTGGGCAAGATACCCATCAAGGTCTTGGACGAGACCGTGCTGAGGCTGACGGGCGCGAGGTCTGACAAACTGGTGGCTCCGCCCCGGGCCGGACTCGACTTCGCCGCTGTCAAGATCGGGGACAAGTTCCTGCTGACTTCGGCCGACCCGATAACGGGGGCCTCCGAGAACATCGGCGCCTACGCAGTCATGGTGAGCGCCAACGACATAGCCACCAGCGGGAACAGGCCTCAGTTCGCCGAAGTGGTCATCCTGCTGCCAGAGGGTTCCTCCGACTCGGAGCTCGCGAAGATCGCACGGCAGGTCCACGACGCTGCACTGAAGGCCGGCATCACGATCCTTGGGGGGCACACGGAGGTCGCCCCAGGCATCGGCCACCCGATCCTCACCGTGACGGTGTTCAGCGTCGTGGACAGATTCGTCACCTCCGGGGGAGCCCCGGAGGGGGACACCATGATGATGACCAAGACCGCCGGTCTCGAAGGCACGGCGGAGTTGGCATGGGAGCACAGGTTCCGTGCAGGAGAAGTGAGGGCATCCACCCTCGGGAAGGCCCGAAGGCTCGTCGAGAGGATCGGTGTGACGAGTGAGGCCGTGGCGGCCTTCGAGATGTCGCTGGCCTCGGGCCTTGGCTTCGTCCTCGACGAGGGGGCGGTCCCCGTTGCCCCCGAGACCAGGGAGATCTGCGACGCCCTGTCGATCGACCCCCTGCGGCTGATAGGCTCGGGCGCGCTGCTGCTGGCAGTGGCTCCCGGGGGCGAGGCGGCGGTGGAGCGGGCGCTGCGGGCAGTGTGCGAGGTCACCAGGGTCGGCCGCTTCGTCAGAAGCGGGCGGTCCGTGGTCAGGAGAGGCGGCTCGACCCTGGCGCTGAAGGAGGCACCCCAGGACGAGCTATGGCGCGTGCTCTCACCCTGAGGCCGCCTGAGGCAACGGCGCCTCAGTCCCCCCCGGCGTCCACTTCGCCGAGGACTGGAGGGCCCAGGCGAACTTCTTCTGCAGGGACTTGCTGTAGACCTTCGCCCAGTCGAGCCCCACGTAGTCGCACCAGGCCTTGTACACCCTGGGGTCGATGTAGTTCTTCATCGACGTGTTGAGGTTGTAGTTCTTGGTCTTCTCATAGAACTCGAGCTCCCTCCTCAGCCGGGGGATGCGCTTGGCGTCGTTCTTGGCAATCGCGTCTTCCAACCTCTGCTCCTTCTTTCTGTGAGCGTCGTCCCAGGTCTTCGGGGGCGTCCTCTGGTGGTTGCAGAATATCGCAGCTTGCAGGTTCGCTTCCTTCGCATGGTAGAGCTTGCCCAGGTCGTCGGCGTCCTTCATGTCCTCCGAGCCCAGATACTCTTTGGTCTTGGCCGTCGCGTGGTAGGTCCTGAACACCTTTGCCGTGACCCCGGGGACCGTGGAGGAAAGGAACCGGTTGACCATGCTCGAGCTGACGTCGTGGAATATCTCGTCGCCCGGCTTCTTCCCGGCCATGAACTCGCGCAGGTTGTCCGCTGCGGCCGGGGGGAGGTTCTCTGACTTGTTCCAGGCGACCGAGTCCTTCCCCAGGAACCTGAACTCGGCCATGTTCCCCCTGAGGGTGACATGTTCTACCCTGAGCGTGCTTGCGCCCACTGTGTCGGCCTCGTCCTCGTCCTTCTCGTCCCCGACCCTCATCCCGAGCGTGTCTATCAGGTAGCACACGGTGGCGACCTGGCGGACCCTCTCGTCCTTCGAGCCCAGGTCTCTCCGTATCCTGGCCCTGATCTTTTCGAGGTGGGTCCCGACCTTCCTCGCGTTGTCATACTTCGCCTTGCTCCTGGACTGCTGCAGCGGGGAGCTCTCGTGCAGCCACACGTACTTTTCCTTCTCGGTCAGCTTGTCGATCCACTTGGCCATCCACATGGAGTCGTGGTCGTTCACCACCTCCTTCCACGCGCCCGGCGGCACAGGCGAGTCCTCGCCCAGGTTGAGCACGACGTCCTCGGCCGTCACCCTGGGCTTCCACCGGCCCCTCATGGGATGCTGCCCCCTGCCCATGAAGAGCCCCGGCGGCTCGACCATCCAGTTCGCTATGTCTACCTCCTTCCCGTCCAAGACCGCCCTGCCGTACTTTGCCTTCAGAGCCTCCCTACGCTCCTTTCTCGACGCTGCGAGCGCCTTCTTCTCTTCCTTCGACATCCCCTCCTTGGCCGCCTTCTCGGCGTCGACCCTGCGGTAGAACCTGGAGAAGTCCAGGGCCTCGAACTTGACCCCCATGCACCAGTCGGGCAGCTGCTTCGCGAAGTCAGACATGAAGTTGGACCGGAAGGTCGGGTCCTGGACGTAGGGCGTGTCCTTCTTCTTGGCAAAGTTGTAAGCCATCTCCTCGGCCAGGGGCGATAGCGAGACCTCCTTCCCGTCAGCGGAGACCGTGAGCCCCTGCGGGACGTAAGGGTCTGGAAAATTCACTCCGCTGTGAGAAAGCGTCTTCCAGTAGGCGCTCATGAAACGTTACCAGGTTTCTCTTCGTCTCATATTAAAGTCCACTCGATTTTTTTTGCAGGAGAGCCTGCCAGGGTTAAATAGGAAGAGAGGGCCCGGCGCTCCGTAAATGTGGATCGACTACCATGCGCCCCGCAGCGTCAGGCTCAGGGCCCCGACGATGGTGGTGGCTGTCTCGACCTCGATGCCCCAGTATCGGGCGCTCTATTCGCAGGCGCGCGAGCTGGCAGACTACATGCTGAAGAAGATGAAGTTCGAGAAGATAGGGACCATCCGCGCGTCGGCGTTCCCTCCCGAAGTGCTCCTCCGGGACGAAGGCATAACATCCCTGCCCGAGTGCGGCCTGTATCTGAGCAGGGGGAAGCGCGACACGGTCCTCTTCGCCGGGGACTCGAGCCCCATCGACGAACAGTATGAGTTTACCGAGTTCCTCCTGGAGAGGGCGGAAGAGATGGGGATAGAGGAGCTCTATTCGCTGGGGGCGCGCTGGGCCGAGAACCCGGTCCCGCCTGAGGCGGACCCGCAGCTGCTGGGCTTCGCGACCGACGCGGCCGGCGTAGCCAAGCTGCGAAAGAACGGCGTGAAGATCATGGCTGAAGAGCCCGCTCCCTTCTTTGCGTCCATGGCAGTGGCCATGGCCAAGGAACATGGGATCAGAGGGTACAAGCTGTCTGTCGACCACGGCGAACCCAGCCCCCACGTCAGGTCCGTCACGAAGCTGCTGGAGACGCTGAGCAAGCTTGCTGGTTTTCATGTGGACCTGGACGAGCTGAGGTCGAAGGCCCTCCCGGTGCTCCCTCCCCGCCAGTCGGACAACAGCTCAATCTACCACTAGCCCGACCGCGGCCAGCCTTCCCGACCCGTTCCGCGTTTGGGAGCAAGGCGCCGGGGCGATGCGGGCCCTTGACCGGTCACCCAGGGCGGGGCCGCCTCATGTGCCCTTGGCCAGCTTCCTCCCTGCGATTGCCAGGGCGAGCCCGACCCAGTATGGGAGGTAGCTGAGAACGGGGCCGATGCCTCCGAGCTTGTAGGCGGAGTATCCGAACCCGACCACCAGGCCCAGGAAGCCCGCCCCTCCCCCCAACCAGATCAAGATCCGCCCCACCGTAGTGAAGCGTAGGACGACGGCCAGCCCTCCGGCCATGACCGTCAGGCCGCCCAGGGCTATGACGCCCTCCACCAGGACTATCGCCAACCCGGCTGCGCTGGCGTAGGTCCCGCTCAGGACCTCAGATATCCGAGGCTCAGCGTAACCTAGCGCCGTGTAAAGGAAGCCTCTGGACGAATACCCGCTGACGACCATGAGCGCGCCTCCGGCCAGTGCGAGGCTGCCCGCGAGGGGCCTCTTGACTCCCACTGGTGGCTTTTCGCCTCGCGGATAGAATAGGGTTTCGGATGGTCCTTCCGGATCGGGCCCACGCTATGTTTATCCGTGTGGCGCGCACGAATCTGATAATGCGCCTCAGCACTGACAGGCAACTCCAGAGCACGCTCGACTGGGCGCTCGACAGGATGCGGCAGAAGGGATACCCGGTGAAGTCGAAGGTCACCCTCAACGTCGAACCGAACCTGGCCATAATGGGCTACGCCAGGAAAGAGGGCGAGACGCACAGGATCCTGATCTCAGAGTGGGCCCTGGACTCTGATATGCTGGGAGGGTTGGTGCTGCACGAGCTTGCTCACGTGTACTTCACGGAGCGGGGGGCGAGCTCGCACGACAGCGGGGCGCTGGAGGAGATGCTGGAGGAGTTGAAAGAGAGAGACGGCCTGAGGACAAAGGAAACGGCGTGCCTGGTAGACGCCTTCAACCACCTGCAGAACGTCATGGTGGACGACGTGGTCTTCGCCGTCATGGGAGAGAAGGAGAAAGAGATGACCAAGAGGTTCTTCGCCGAGTGGGTTTCAGACAGGCCTTCGGGCGATCCGGTGACCGACGCCGAGCTCCTTTGCAGGAACGCCTTTGCCGTCGCCTCGCTGACCAGGCGAGGGCTGTTCGACAAGACGAGCGAGATGTACTACAGGAACCAGTCTTTCATCTCGTCCCTCGGGGCCAAGGCTGGCGGTGAGTACGAGTGGCTGGAGTCGTTCCTTGAGACCGCGAGCATGGAGTGGGAAGGAGGGAAGTTCAGAGAAGCGCTGGAGTCCTACTTTGACAGGCTGCTCTCGCTCATGCGCGCGTCCACAAAGCTCGACGACCTCCGATAGAGACCACGCCACGGGCCGTCGGCGGACGCCCGCGAACTCCAGCGGGTCAGGACTCTCCGTTCCGTGCGAGCGCGTCTCCAGGACTCGGCTCCGTTTATTAGAAGGAGAAGGACGCCGGGCCGTGTTTGGCACAGGAGTACGAAGAGGATAGGCGTGCGCACCCGAAACCTCTGAGCGCAGAGGCGCTGGAGAGGAGGTTTCAGGAATTCGGGGAGGTTGCGACGGCCTTCGTCAGGGAGGTGAGCGCCACGGGGGCATTCCCCTACAGAGGGGAAGCGAGGTCGGTGAAGGACAACGTGAGCGTGACGAAGATGGTGTTCAGCAAGTGGTCCATAGAGATACTGACGAGCACCTACTCCATCAAGGCAGCCGGCTTCGCCGACCTCAGGAGGCTGCTCCGGGGGATAAGCCCCCGGGTGCTCTCGAAGAAGCTGAAGGACCTTGAAGAGCTGGGGTTCATCCAGAGAGAGGTGATCGGGACCAGGCCGCCCAAGGTCAGGTACACCCTCTCGAAGAAGGGAGAGGTCCTGGCGAAGCTCGGGGAGCCGGTAATCCTCTACCTGCGCGAGTCCAGGAGCTAGCCGCTCCCAGGTGGGTCACAGCAGGCGCTTGAGCGCCAAGCCGGTCATGGCGTAGTTCAGGAAGTACATCGTCATGCACACAGGACAGACCGCATGGATCACCCCCAGTTCGAGGTACCACAGGTAGAGGGTGAACAGGTTCCCCACCATGAGCGCTGGCACCATGGTCTCTCCGTCCAGGGACCCCTTCCCGCGTCCGTACCACAGCCCCAGGGCAACCATGAGCGGGAACCAGACCAGCCCATAGATGTAGAGCGGTATGCCGTACTGGCCGGGAGGGAAGGTCACGTCCCCGCTGGCGAACACGCTGCCGCACGAGAAGAAGTTGTTGACGTTGCAGACGTTGGAAAGCGGGGCGGAGTACGCCGATATCTCGTCGTAGCCGTGGAATACGGCCACAGCGACACCGACGGCCGCTAACGCCACGAAGCCTTTGGTCAGACGGTCCATCGCAGGTCTGGGCTCCTGGCCGGGACGGCCACCAGGGCCGAGGAGGCACCCTGGACCGCCGAGACGTTCGCGAGGGTGGCGGTCGCATACGACTGGTTGCACACAGAACCGGGCTGGCCGCCGTCGACGCTACAGATGGCGCTGATCAGATAGTTGGCCGCGCCGTCTATGAGCTGGGCGTAGCTGTTGGCGGGGTCATTCAGGACTGAGGACACCTGCGTCCAGTTGCCTCCGGCTATGGCCGGGAGCTGGAACTGCGCGCCGCAGTTGACCGCGTACTGGTTGGCTATGTCTATGAACGGTATCCCCCCGGTCGACCCTGTCGCGGAGCACGTGTCGTACTGGGACATGAGGCTGGTCTGGGCCGAGGTGAGGGTCTGCCTCACGTCGCTCGAGCCTGACCGGCCGTACTCCTCGACCGGGACGAACGTGATGTAGCTGCTGTTGTAGGTGGCGTTGGCGAAGGTGAAGGTAGGCGTGTTGGGATTGACGTCGGTGCTCGAGGAGAGCATGTACTGGAGGCCTCCGAAGGTCCCGAACCGGGAGAGCGCCACGACCATGGCCCACCTCTCGACGGCGCAGAACGGGCAGAACTCACCGCCGATGTAGAGTACCTCGGGCTTGCCTCCAGACGTCAGGAGGGGCCCTGATATCGCCGCCGGGGCCGAAACGGCGGCCGGCGTCCCGACCGCGTTGAGGGTCGAGTCGCTCACCCCGGTCACCTGCTGGAAGACTGTCGAAGACACCGGCTGACCGATGTACTTCACGTACTGGTTGCCGTTCGCGGCTGCGATGAAGTAGACGACCACCAAGAGCGCGACCACCACGGCGGTGACGGAAATCAGCAGTATGCGCCTCCGCCTCTGCCTCGCGCGCAGGGTCGCCTTGATGGACAACTAGGAGCGGCTTCCTTCCCGTCGGGTAAATAAAGAATAGAGCCTCACTTCAGGACAGGCGTCGTCGCCACAGTTCTCCCATAGGGAGTCATGCCGACTGGCACTATACTCCGGCCTTGGAAGGAGAACTAGAGGCGAAAACAAGGGAGGGGAGCTTTCGCTCCCCGCTTTTTCTTGTAGCGTGTCAGATACTAGTGATATGCGTGAAGCTAGTCGTCTTTTGCATATTCGTCGTTGTTGGGATTCTCTTGGTCCGCGTGGTTGTCTGCGTCGTATTCCTCTTGTGTCTTGTCAGGATCTCCGTCTTGGTGGGACGACATATCTGCAGAGGTTTGTTGCTGAATTGGCTAATAAACATTGTCAGAGTTTTCGCTCTCTTGGCCTTAGCCAGTCGATAAGAACCTCCAACCCGGCTTCGGGCTTCACTGCACCATGGAGGTCGCGCAGTAACCCAGCCTCTAGGCCAACCCGTACTTCGCTGCGAACTCTTCTTCCTCTGCCCTGGCTGCCCTGATTTCTCTGGAGAGCCTCGTGACGAACCGGTAGTTCTTCAGAGACAGCCCCAGCCATGCCGCCACGAGAAGGGTCAGGGCGGCCTCGAAGGCGAGCAGGACCGGGTCGCCCAGGTCCACTGTCACGCTGCGCGGGCCCGCGACCCCGAGGGCGATCTGGTATAGATACGAAGCCGTGAGGAGAGCAGCCACCACGGCCGTGCCCAAGGAAAGGGCTCTCATCTTAGCGCTCCCCCTTTCAACCTGCGAAATGAGCGACTCGTTCGTCGCGTGGATCGTAGCTATGCGGCTCGGCTTGTCGTCTTCGGTCAACGTGCCTTCCCCGTCTCCCGGCGATAAAAGAGGTGCTGACTTGCGGTCAGTCAAATCGGCAGCTTGCTCCTGAGATCCCCCCACAGCCTGTACGCCTCGAACCCCGCCTCGGTGACCGCGAAGACCTCCTGGTCCCCCTCGGCCTCCTTCCTGACCAGCCCCTTCTCGAGAAGACGCGCGAGGAACCCCGAGACCCTGCCGTAGTTCACGTTGCAGGCC
>JBJKSN010000062.1:0-10824 GCA_046703945.1 Nitrososphaerales archaeon
CGGCGCGAGCTCCACTACGTCTGCGCACTTCAGCGTGTCGGCGCGCGAGACCTCGTAGACCAGCCTGAACAGGTGGTCGGCGGATATCCCGCCCGCGCTGGGCGCGCTCACGCCGCTGACATAGGCCAGGTCGACCGCGTCCAGGTCGACGCTGAGATACACCGCCTCTGCTCCTCTGGAGGCTATCTCGTAGGCCCTCTGCGCCACCGCTTCAGGGCCCGCTTTCTCGACTTCCGCAGCGGTGACCACGGTGACACCGAGCTCCTCCGCCTTCTCGTAGTATCTCCTCGAGTTCAGGAACCCGTGGATGCCGACCTCTACCACCCTCCTGGGGTCGAGGTTCGTCAAGGTCTTCACGGCCAGCCCGTAGGACGAGCCGCTCGTCGGCTTCCCTCCGATTTCTCCGCGGAGGTCAAAATGAGAGTCGATGACCACGAGGCCCAGCTTCCCGAGTCTCTTGGAGGCAGCGCGGATGCACGGCAGGGACACGCTGTTGTCCCCGCCAAGGACCACGAGGAGCGAGTCGGGATCAACGTCCTCGGTTGCTTCCGCTTCAATCTCCCTGTGGGCGGCGAGGGTGTCGCCCTGGTCCACTGAGAGGTCGCCCAGGTCGAAGACCACCTCCCCTTCCAGGCCCAGGCCCAGCTCGACGTTGTAGTTGGAAAACGCTGACATCGCTTCGCGTATTGCCGCGGGGCCTCCGGCGGCGCCTTTCCTCCCTAGGACCGCTCCGTCGAAGGGGACCCCTACGAGGTTCACTCCTCCCTTCTGCGCTCTCTCTGCGGCCCTGATTATCTGGGTCAGCCGCACGTCCTCGGGGTCGCTGTATTTCGGAGCCGGGTAGCTGGCTGGCCTCCTCAACGGGCCGAGGCGGCTGCCAATCGAGTTAAAGATATGTGGTGTGCTTTATCGACCTGGAACCGGAGGCAGTGTCATTGGGAGCGGTAGTGGTCGACGGGCATTCTCTCACGTTGCGGTCAGCCATGGAAGTAGCCGAGGGAGGCGTGCCTGTCCAGGCTAGCCCAGCCAGCCTGAAGAAGCTGGAGCGGTTCCGCGCCCTGCTGGAGAAGAAGCTGGCGAGTGGCGAGGTGGTCTACGGGATTAACACCGGCTTCGGCTCCCTCGCAGACAAGGTGATCAGTCCCGAGCACCTGGAGGAGCTGCAGCTCAACCTGATCAGAAGCCACTCGTCGGGGGTCGGCTCCCCGCTCCCCGCAGAGGTGGTGCGGGCCGCCATGTTGATCCGCCTCAACAGCCTCCTGAACGGGAACAGCGGGGTGAGAAGGGGGGTGGCGGAGCTCATCGCAGGGCTGCTGAACAATGGGGTGACCCCCTTGGTCCCAGAGTTCGGGTCGCTCGGCGCATCGGGGGACCTGACGCCCTCGGCCCACATGGCGCTGACTTTGGTCGGGGAAGGGAAGGCGTACCACCGTGGAAGGTTGACCGAGTCGAGCCGGGCCCTCTCGGCTTGTGGTCTGAATCCTATCAGCCTGAAGGCCAAAGAAGGCCTTTCTCTCATCAACGGGACGGCGTTCACGACCGCCCTGGGGTGCGTGGCCGCCCAACGTGGCCGCGCCCTGCTCAGGGCAGCAAACTCAGCACTCGCGATGACCGCAGAGGCCCTCGGTGCGTGCTCCCAGCCCTTTGACGCGCACCTGGTCGGAATGAAGCTGGACCCCGGCCAGAACTCTGTGGCGCGGGAGCTGCGCACGTTTCTGAAAGGGAGCCGCAGGATGCGGGCGGAGCCTGTGCCACAGGACCCTTACTCCATCCGGTGCGGCCCCCAGGTCCACGGCTCGCTGAGCGACGCGCTGGGGTTCGCGGAGAGGATCGTCGTGAACGAGATGAATTCCGTGTCTGACAATCCCGTTTTCATGGCGAACGGGGATGTGCTCCACGGCGGGAACTTCCATGCGCAGCCTGTGGCGATGTCGCTCGACCTCCTCTCCCTTGCCCTCTCCTACCTGGGCGTAATCTCGCTTGCCAGGGTCCACTTCCTGCTTTCGAAGACCCCCCCTGACAAGAAGTACATGGCCGCCAAGCCCGGCCTTGAGTCAGGGCTCATGTTGCTGGAGTATACGGCCACCTCGCTGAACGCGGACAACGCCAAGAACATCTATCCAGAGTCCTCCTACCCATCAAACGTGTCGGGAGGAATCGAAGACCACGCCAGCCACGGAGTGAACGCTGGCGTGAAGGCGCTACAGGTGGCCACCAACGTAGCCCGCATCCTGGCAATAGAGCTGATCTGCTCGTCGAATGCGATCGGCCCGGACACGAGCGGCCTATCCGCACACACGAAGGCGCTCTCGGCCGTCGTCAGGTCTCTTTCCCCGCTCCTCGAAGGGGACCGCTCCCAGGGCTCTGAGATCGAGTCTCTGGCCGGAAGAGCGCTGGCCGGGAAGCTCCCCTAGCCTTCCCCAGAGACATACACCCGCCTGCCGCCCTTGAATACGCTCCTGACATACGAGCCGCCGACCCTATAGGGGATGAACCTGTAGCTCGGAACCTCGTGCACCACGAAGTCGGCGCGAGACCCCTCGGCGAGCCGACCCAGGTCGTCTCTGGCGACCGCTTCTGCCGCGTATTTGGTGAACCCCAGGAGAGCCTGAGCAGGGGTCATCTTCATGGCGGTGCACGCCAAGCTCATCACGAACTGAGGAGACTCCACCCACGAGTTCGGGCTCATGTCCGTCCCCAGGGCAACGCTGCACCCTGCGGCCCTTATCCCACGGGCGTCCGCATAGGGGATCGACGAGTAGAGAGAAGTCCCTGGGAGGAGGACGGCGGTCACCCCTCGCTTCGCCATCGCCCGTATGCCCTCGACGCTCCCTCTCCCAAGGTGGTCGGCGGACACGCATCCGAGCTCTGCGGCCACCGCCGCCCCGCCGGACTCGGCGAACTCGTCCGCGTGTATCTTCAGGGCGAATCCGAGGTCTCTCGACGCCCTGAGGTATCTTTCGCACTCGTCCGCCGTGAACACCCCGTCCTCGCAGAAGCAGTCGGAAAACACCGGCCTGTCCCTCATCCCAGCGATGGCGGGGAGGACTTCGCGGGTCACGAAGTCCACGTACCCCTTCGCGTCCTTGAACCGAGGGGCCTTGGCATGGAGCCCCAGGAAGGTGGGGATGAGTTCCAGGGCGGACGCTCTTCTCAGCCTGCGAATCGCTGCGAGCATGTGGCTCTCTCCTGCAAGGTCGAGCCCGTAGCCCGTCTTCACCTCCGCCGTCGTGACCCCGTTCTTCATGAGCTGGTCCATCCGACCCTTGGATTCGTCAGCCAGCTCCGCGACAGTCGAAGCCGCCGTCTCCCTGACCGTCCTAAGTATCCCTCCTCCTCCGGAGAGGATTGAGATGTAGCTCTCCCCGGCTGCCTTCCTTTCGAGCTCGTCTTCCCTGCTCCCGGCGAAGACCAGGTGCGTGTGGGGGTCGACGAAGCCAGGAGTCACAAGACCTCCCCCCGCATCGACCGTCCTCCTGACCTTGCCCAGGGACTTTTGGCGAAGCTGCTTCGTCGTCCCCGTCCAGGCGACCCTGCCGCCAGCGACCAGAAGGGCCCCATCGTCCACGACCCCCAGCTCTTCCTCGGGCGTTCCCGTTCTCCCGGCGCAGGTCACAAGCTCGCCGGCGTGGACCAGAGCCAGGTCGAACAAACAACCACCGCTTCTCAGCGCAGCCGCCACGCGTGATAAGGGTTCTCGGTCTGGTAAGGCCGAAGTCTTAAATCGAATGCGAGGCCCAGAGTCTTATGCAAAAGCACGAGGTCAGGGCGCCCAGGGGTGCCGCCATATCCTGCAAGAGCTGGCACCAGGAGGCAGCCCTCAGGATGCTGATGAACAACCTCGACCCCGAGGTCGCAAAGGACCCGGAGCACCTGATAGTCTACGGAGGGACTGGGAGGGCAGCCAGGTCATGGAAGGCGTTCGACGCCATCGTCCGGTCCCTGAAGGCCTTGGAGAACGACGAGACCCTGCTCATCCAGTCAGGCAAGCCGGAGGGGGTCTTCAGGACGACCCCTGCAGCCCCCCGGGTGCTCATTTCAAACGCCATGCTGGTCCCCAAGTGGGCAGACTGGGCCTACTTCAGGGAGCTTGAAAGCCGGGGCCTCACGATGTTCGGGCAGATGACCGCCGGAAGCTGGATGTACATAGGGACCCAGGGAATCCTCCAGGGAACCTACGAAACGCTAGCGGCCGTGGCCAACAAGCACTTCGGCGGCTCGCTCAGGGGCAAGGTCACGCTGACGTCCGGCCTGGGCGAGATGGGCGGTGCCCAGCCCCTGGCTGTGACCATGAATGACGGAGTGGCTCTGATAGTGGAGGCGGACAGGAGGGCGATACAGCGTAGGCTCGACAAGGAGTACTGCGACGTCATGACGGAGAGCGTGAAAGATGCGCTGGACATGGTCAGGACCGCGGCCGGCGAAGGGAGGCCGCTCTCGGTCGCCCTGCTGGGCAACGCTGCCGAGGTCCTGCCTGAGCTGCTAGGCTCCGGTTTCAAGCCCGACATACTCACGGACCAGACCGCGGCCCACGACCCGCTCGCTGGCTACATACCGGAGGGGCTGGGGATTGAGGAGGCAAACTCGCTGAGAGCATCCGACCCGAAGACATACCTCGATCGCTCCATGAAGTCCATAGCAAAGCACGTCAGGTCCATGCTGAAGTTCCAGGAGAACGGCGCTGTGGCGTTCGAATACGGCAACAACATCAGGAAGATGGCGCAGGACGCCGGAGTCGAGGACCCGTTCAGAATCCCCGGGTTCGTCCCCGAATACATCAGGCCGCTCTTCTGCGAGGGGCGGGGGCCGTTCCGCTGGGCCGCCCTGTCCGGGGACCCCGAAGACATCTATGCCACAGACGAAGCGGTAATCAAGGAGTTCCCAGGCAACCAATCCCTCGTCAGGTGGATCCAGAAGGCCCATGACAAGGTCCGGTTCCAGGGGCTCCCTGCCAGGGTCTGCTGGCTGGGATACGGCGAGAGGGCGAGGTTCGGCAAGATAATCAACGGCATGGTGAGGGAGGGCAAAATCTCCGCGCCGGTCATCATCGGGAGGGACCACCTGGATTCAGGCTCCGTAGCCTCCCCCTACCGCGAGACAGAGGGGATGAAGGACGGGTCCGACGCCATCGCAGACTGGCCTATACTCAACGCACTGCTCAACGCGGTCTCAGGCTCGTCCTGGGTCTCGGTCCACCATGGGGGCGGAGTGGGGATAGGGTATTCCATTCACGCGGGCCTGGCCGTCCTGTGCGACGGGACCTCCGAGGCCGACGCCAGGTTAGAGAGGGCGCTCACCAACGACCCGGGCATAGGGGTGGCGAGGCATGCGGACGCAGGGTACGAAGAGGCGCTCAAGACCGCGAAGGCCAAAGGCGTCAAGGTCCCGATGATGGACCAGTAGGGGCTGCCTTCTCGCGGAGACCTCCGTAGAAGTAAAACCCGACGTAGACCGCAGATATGGCCGCAAGTATGCCTGAGAGGCCGTCGACCACCGCCGAGGACGAGGCGAAAGTGCTGCCAGACACCGCTCCCGCCAGGTACCCCGCGTATATCAGCACGACCGACCACATGAAGCATCCTGCCGTGGTCATCACGACGAAGCGGGAGAGCTTCATCTCGAAGAGGCCAGCCGGGAGGGAAATGACCGTCCGCAGCCCTGGGACGAACCTGGCCGCGAAGACGGTCCACTGTGCAGACCGCCCGAACCACGCCTCAGCCCTGTCCAGAAGGTCTCTGTGCAGCCTGAAGAGCTTCAACAGTCCGACGACGAACGGCCTTCCAAGCCAAATGGCCAGGAAGTAGTCAAGGAGAGCCCCCGCCAGGCTTGCGACCGTGCTGACGCCCACCGCCACCCAGAAGTTCAGGACCCCTGTCCGAACGAAGTACCCTGCCAGAGGAAGGACCACCTCGCTGGGGACCGGGAGAGAAGCGCTTTCAAGCGCCATCAGGCCGAACAGGCTGGCATACCCATACTTCGTCATGAAACTGGTGAGGGTCGCCGAGGACAGGACCGAGCCTGTGAGGAATGAGAACCACGATCCGAACGGGATGTTGATGACGTCCGCCGCTTCGAGTGACCCTACAACCAGGACAAGCGCGGCGATGGCGAGGAGATATCTGCTCCGCGGCAGTACAGATTCGCGCCTGGGGGGGCCCTGCAACTCTGGCGCGACCGAGCCGTTCCACTTATAGGACTTTCCAGCTCTGACCGAGTTGGCTGGTCGCGACCTCAGCCGGGCGGGGCTGAGAAGGCACCCACTGCTCATTCGGCCTGTTCCGATTTGCCGGCGCAGCACCTGTAGGCGAGGAGTCAGGCGGGTGCCTATGGCGGGATTTCAGGGTGGCTGGAGTTGAGACGCTACTCTTTCTTCTTCCGGTACTCTTCGACCAGCTCTTTCGCCCTGTCGAACCTGACCTTCCGCTCCTCGACCAGCCTGGCTGCCACGATGTCGATGAGGTCTCCCGTGGCTCCGGCGGACGAGGCGACGTTATGGGCATGCAACTTCATGTGGCCACGCTGGATTCCTTCGCTCGCCAGGGCCCTCAACGCTGCGAAGTTCTGGGCAAGGCCCACGGCCCCTATCACATCCCCCAACTCTGAGGCGGTCTTCACGCCGAGTATCTTGATGTTGGCCCTCGCGGTCGGATGGGTCCTCGCGGCGCCGCCGACCAGGCCCACGGCCATCGGCATCTCAAGGGTCCCGACGAGGTCGCCGTCGGCGTTCTTCTCCCACGTCGTGATCGGTTTGTACTTGCCGCTCCTGGAGGCATAGCTGTGAGCTCCGGCTTCCAGAGCCCTGATGTCCTGGCCGCAGGCTATCCCAACGGCTACGACCCCGTTCATGACTCCCTTGTTGTGTGTCGCGCACCTGTAGGGGTCCGCATCTGCGAACGCGTACGCATAGACCACGCCGTCGACCACGTCTTCCCCACCCACCGCCTCCTTGTCGAAGACGGCGGTCGCTTTGACCAGCCTCCTGTCGGCCAGGTTCGAGATGATCCTCAGGAAGACCCTCCCGCCAGTGATTTCTTCCACCATGGGGGCCACGGCTTCCGCCATGGTGTTCACAGCGTTCGCTCCCATCGCATCTCCCGTGTTCACTATGAGCTCTGCGATCACCATCGGCCCCTTCAGGCTGGAGAGCACCTTGACGTTGAGGTCCTTGGCCCCCCCGCCAAGGGAGACGAGCATGGGGTCCTGGTCGTTAGCCTTCTTCAGGACTTCTGCCTTCTTGGAGAGCAAGCTGGACTTCGCCTCGTCAGGACTCGGCACGCTGACCACCTGTATCTGGCCTATCATCACAGGGCCAGTGTTCGTCACCTTGAACCCTCCCTTGACCCTCGCCATCTTTGCGGCGTTGCTCGCCGCGGCTACCACAGAAGGCTCCTCCAGAGCCATGGGGACCAGATAGTCCTTCCCGTTGATGCGGAAGTTGGTCGCTATCCCGAGGGGGTAGGTGTATCCGCCAACCACGTTCTCAATCATGTGGTCGGCCGTTTCGGGTGGAAGAGACCCAGTGCCCGCAAGTATGCTGACTTCCTCGTCTGTTAGCCCCGTGGACTTCTTCAGCACCGCTCTTCTCTCTTCCATGGAGAGCTTGTAGAATCCCTGAAGCTCCGAGTTCTCTGTCATCTGTGTGCTCCGCCTGCCTGCTGCGCTATTTAATTGGATGGAGCGATGGGCGAACTGCTCTCGTCAATCGGCGAACGGGAGCCGGGAGCCAGTCCCACCAGTTTGGCGGAGGCATGCTAAGCATAAAAGGCAGTTTCGAGGGCGGTCAACACAGGGGCCGGTCGTCTAGCATGGTTAGGACGTCAGGCTGAACCCCGTCAAGCTCTGACACTTGCTAGCAGAAGACGGCGAATCGAATGCGAGCGCCAAGGTCGGCGGTTCAACTCCGCCCCGGCCCACTTCAATCCTTAATACTCGGGCTAGACCCTTCCATGAGCCTTGAACAGAAACCTGCTTGTGTTCGGTCTGTTCCTCGTCATCGCGGGGCTCTTCTCAGGTTACTATGTCCTCTCGCTCTTCGGAGTCCTGATGATCGTCCCAGCGCTCAGGTCTTCTTCGCGCAGCCCTCCGCCGCCTGTCTCGAAGCCACGCGATGAGAGCCCCCGGACGGTGATGGGCACAACTCCGCAGATGCAGGCTCCTGCCATGCAAGCCCCCAAACCGCCTCCCCCGATGCCTGCGATGACGGCCCCCAGTCCCTCGCCCCAGACGCAGCAGCCTGGCTACTCTCCTGCCCTGTTCCCGACCACGCTTCTGCCGTCTCTTTCTCTTTCTACGGGCGTCACGCAGGTTCCCTCTGAGCCGGTCCCCAAGAGCCAGGCGGCCGAGGACGACGTGGTGAAGGTCGGGGCGGTCCTGGCCCTGGCCCGTCTTCTCCTGGGCTAGGGGACGTAGACGCTCACTTCTCGGCTGACCTCCCTCAGCTTCTCTACCCTGTGGGGCGCTCCTGATAGGCGGAGAACACCTCGGCCGGCGAGTTCCCACGGAACGGGTTGGCCTTCCAAAGCGAAACTGTCGCAGGCGAAGGGCCTTGGCCCGGGTGGCGACGGGGCCATCCTGACCTCCGGCAGTGACCTTCCCGAGGCCGGCGCGAGCCCCGCCTTCGACCCAAGTGTGGTCGCGGCACTTTGAAAGAATATATCCATCCGGAGCGACTTTGACATGAACGTCAATGGAAGACGATGACAGAGACGACTGGGCCGCCCGGAGGCGCCGCGGCTCTCCCTTCGGCCCCTGGGGGCTCCCAGACATCGACGAGATGATGAGGGAGATGGAGAAGGCTTTCTCGGCGGAGTTCAAAGACATGGAGAAAGGGTTCCCAAAGAACCTCGTGAGAACGTCGAAGACTCCAGAAGGCGGGGTCAGAAAGGAGCTAGGACCAATCGTGTATGGCTACTCTGTCACAATCGGACCAGATGGGAAGCCCGTCGTGAGGGAGTTCGGGAACGTGAGGCGCAAGGAAGGCAAGGCTTGGAAGTCAATCCAGGGAAAGCGCGAACCCCTCGTTGACGTAGTCAACTCAGACAAGGAAGTCAGGGTGATTGCGGAGATACCCGGGGTGAAGAAGGAAGACATCAATGTGACTGTGAACGAGACGGCGGTTGTCATATCGGTGGAGAACAAAGACCGGGGCTACTACAAGGAACTCGGGCTTCCCAGGGCCGTCGACCCCAAGGGAGCCAAGTCTGCGTACAACAACGGGATACTCGAGGTGACGATACCCCTGAAGGGCAAGCGGCCGAGCGGGGTCAGGCTCCGGGTCGAGTAGCTCTACTGATAGGGCCCGTTTTCCAGCTTCCCTTCGCTGAACCGCGCCATCGCGTTCAGCGTCGCCTCGCGATAGCCCTGCCTCTCGGCCAGCGACCTGGCGATGTCACCCGTCGTGACGATGCCCATGAGCGTCCCCACCTGGTCGACGACTACGAGCCTCCTCACACGATATCTGGCCATGAGCTCGGCCGCGCCGGTAAGGGAGGCCCCGGGGCCTATGGTGATCAGCGGCGTTGACATTATGTCACGCACGAGCACCTTCTTCGCTTCCATCGACTCGGCGAGCACCTTGGATACGAGGTCGCGTTCGGTCACAATCCCAATGGCCGAACCGCTCTGCGTGATCACCGCACAGCTCACCCCCTTCTTGGCCATCGCCTTGGCGCAGTCCATCGCACTGATGTTCAGCTCCACGGCCATCACCACCTGCGACATCGCCTTGGCGACTGTAGGTTCTTCCACGGTCATGCTCCCGCGGCGGACATCGGGATGATATAGACGTTAGGAGGACGTGGACCGGGGGGGAATTGAACCCCCGACCTTGGAGCCCTTTCGGGGTTCTTCCGCGTGCAAGGCGGACGTTCGTACCGCTGAACTACCGGCCCACACTCGGCGACGCCTCATCTGGGCGTTTTAAACTAGGAGGGATTGGCTCCCAGGCCGAGGAGATTCGTTCGGGTCGCAAGCGCTCGCACGCTTATAGAGGATGTCACATGCCCCGGGGGCTGGGCTGGTAGCTCAGTCCCTACGGGGGAGTAGCTTGGCTAGAGCACCCGACTGATAATCGGGAGGCCAAGGGTTCGAATCCCTTCCGGCCCATTGACTTTCCACTGTTAAATTCCCGGCTCATATCTATGGCCTAGAATGAAGGTCGCGCGCTGGTACTACGTGAAAGAGCCCGAGTTGCCCACCGCCGACGGGGCCGGGACCCCCTTCCACCACCCGAAGATGTATGCAGAGATAGCCAAGGCGGTGAGGGAGAACCCGGGGCTCACCGTGAGCGAGATAGCGGTCATCCTGGGGAAGTCGAGAGAGTATGTGGGGCCCCTGCTCTTCCACCTCAAGAAGTACGGCGGGTCGCTCAGGACCGAGACCACAGGCTTCTACCGGACCCCGGGCTTGGACGAGTTCAAGCAGGTCCCAGCCGTGCAGAAGATGCTCTCCAAGCTCGGGAGCGAGAAGACGAAGGGGCCCTGGACAAGGAGGCTCTTCCGCTACCAGCAGTGGCTGAAGGAAAGGGGTCACTTCGGCTCAATCACCGAGGCCCTCCAAGACTACAAGAGCGCGAAGGACGAGGACGCTAGGTACCGCCACGTCGACCTGATACAGGAGTACCTCAACTCCTGGAGGGCGGACAGGGACACCAAAGACTCCATCCTTACGGTCATCAGGGGGTTCTACAGGAAGAATAGGGCCGACCTCCCGCGGGAGAAGATCGTCTACAACAAGGACATGATCCTGAACGGGCCGAGTGGGGCCGAGGAGTACGTGAAGCCGGAGGAGATATGGAAGAAAATTAATGATGGCAGCGTCCCCACC
>JBJKSN010000063.1:0-23247 GCA_046703945.1 Nitrososphaerales archaeon
CGAAGAAGGTGCCCCTGACTCCCTGCCTTTCCAGCATGGCGAGCACCCGCGGCAGGCCCACCCGGGGGCCGTAGACCCCTTGGGAGATATCTATGGGCGAGGGCTCACGGGTCAGCCAGACGTTCCACAGGAGCTCCGCGTCTAGGTCGAATGAGAGGACGACGGGGCACTTCACCCCATCGGGCCAGTTTATCTTCCCCACGAAGCCGAGTGCAACGCTGGCTCTTAAAAGTGGGAGGGAGAGTTCGACGTGGGCCCCTCGAGGCTCACTGAAGCGCCACCCTGGACTCGGCCAGTCCTCGTTCAGGCGGCCCCTCAGGAAGACCTGCAGAAACGTTGAAGTCGCCGGTGGATGGCCAGGGCTATGACATGAGGATTGAAGGCACGGCGTTCACCGTCGTGGACTGGAAGGAGGTCACCCCCACGACCCACCCAGGCACTGAAGGCAACGCTTCGTGGCGGACAGTCGGAGCGGGGAACGCTCGTGCGAGAGTCGTTGAGTACTCCCCCGGCTACGTCGCAGACCACTGGTGCGCCAAAGGGCATGTGGTCCTCATCCTTGAAGGGGAGCTCACCATCGAGCTGAAAGACGGACGGAAGTTCGCGGTCCCGGAGGGCTCCAGTTTTCACGTCGAGGAGGACGAGGGCAACCCGCACATGGCGCGGACGGAGAAGGGGGCCAAGGTGTTCATCGTCGACTAATACTGAACCTCATTGACCTTCGCCGAGCTCATGGAGGCAGGGACAATCACGCCCCCCTCGGGGCCGACTCGTCTAGACTTTGAGAGATCGGACATCGGGGAACAGTAGCAGGCCGAAAGCGAAGACGGCCGTGCCAATTGCAGCGAGGACGAAGTCGGCGTTGATCCCGTAAGCAGCGATTATCAGCCCTCCTGCCAGCTGCCCAGTGGGACTAGCCGCGAGGCTGCCCACCTCATCTATGCTCAGATAGCGCCCGAGCACCTCGTGTGGGACGTAGCTCTGGACTCCTGTGAAGAAGGTGGTGTTACCGAATCCCCCGAAGAACGTCCCGACGAAGATGAAGACTGCCGCAGCCACCGTCCCAGGAAAGAAGACCACCCCAAGGATGGCGAGCCCCGTAACCCCCCAGGGGGCCGCGAACCAGACCCCGAAGCGGTGTTCCGGGTGGAGCCTGCCGACCAGGAGGGAGCCCAGCCCGAAGCCTGCGCCCCCCGCTGCGCCGAGGACCCCGAAGACGAAAGCTGACTGGTTCAGGACTTCGGTCACGTATACGACGAGGAATGTGAAGAAGAGGCTCAGGAAGAAGTTCGCCCCGAAGGATGCCAACGTCAGCTTCAGCAGGCCTCGCTCGCCGTTGACGTAGGCGAAACCTCCCTTGAGCTGGCTCATGAACGGAGGCTGCTTTTGCGGGATGCCCTCTCCCGAGGCGGTCCGTGAAGAGAGGGACAGGGCGACGAGGACGATCATGAGGGCCGAAAAGACATAGCTGGCGCCGTTGATGGCAAGTGTGGCAGCGACGCCTACTGCTGCGATGAGGATGCCGCCGATTGGGCTACCGGCGATGGAAGTCACTTCCTGCGCGGCGGTGAACAGGCCGTTGGCGGCGCCCAGTTGCTC
This sequence comes from Nitrososphaerales archaeon, assembly GCA_046703945.1. Classification (GTDB taxonomy): domain Archaea; phylum Thermoproteota; class Nitrososphaeria; order Nitrososphaerales; family Gagatemarchaeaceae; genus UBA183. Next base: position 1,600 of record JBJKSN010000063.1, read on the forward strand.
CTTCGGCACAGCCTGCGGCAAGAACGAGTTGATGGAGGGACGGAACAGGGACTGCCCCATGCCGAGGAGGAACACAGCCGCGAGGACGACGTACAAGTTGAACCCGAAGAGGGCCAAAGTCAGAGCGAAGACGACCATGGTAACCGCGCGGAAGGCGTCGGCTACTATCATGAGCCTGAGCTTGCTATAGCGGTCAGCCAGGGTCCCGGCGAAGACGCCGAAGACGACCCTCGGGATGATCCCGGCGACTCCGACGAACCCGACGTCGAGGGCGGACCGGGTGACTGTGTATACGAGCCAGTTTATCGCGAGGAGGCCAGCCGCCGAACCGAAAGACGACGCCACGGAGCCAGTCCAAAGCCCGCCGAAGACCCTCTGGCGAAGGAGAGAGCCGTGCCTTTCGCCTCCGGGATCGCTTCCTATGGCCCTCCTCTCCGATTCCCTGACATCAGAGCGGCGGGCGGCCCGAGCTTACAGATGAACTTCGCTGCGTCGCAGGACGGGTCGACGCAGTGCCGCTGAAAGTGTTTCCGGCGCGAGCCCTGTCACTATCTGTCGACTTCGGTAGCCGGCGCCAGGCCTCTTTGCCGGGCGCGCTTAGAGTTTCTTCCGGGACAGCGTGCATATCCAGTTGACTTCCCAGGTCTTGCCATAGTCTGCCGAGAATGGCTGTTCCATGCGGGCCGCGTCAGGAGGCACGTTGAACCAAAGATACCGGACCCAGATGTGTCGTCCCTTCCACTCTTCCTGGTCGTAGAACTCACCACGCCGCCGGCGAATTGGCCCACCACAGGAGGAAGGATGAGAATCCCCTTGGCCGCGTTGACGAGGTATATGCTCCACTGTCGCGAGTCGGGGTTGTACATGCGTAGAGTCTGCGCTTTGATGTGCAAGTCCTTCGCGGCGCAGTGAACGTCGAAGTCCTCGGTGTTCGCGCAGTCGTCCCAGATCTTCCTGATGCGCGAAGTTCCTCTGAATTCGATTCAGCTGGTCGAGCCAGTTAGAGGGTTCTCCAGCTTCTTCAGGTGGGCGTCCCAGTCGCCGATGATGAAGTCGAAATCTCCAGCGCCATCCTTCAGGCTCGAGGCCTTTGAGGTCATTATTGCCAGCGTCGGGGGAGAGGGCCGGATAAGCTTGCCAGTCCGGCAAGGCAGAAGGGACACTGAGGGCACGCACCAGGAGGATGGCACGGCCCATACGTCATCTACTTCTGAGACGAAACGACGATTCTCCCTGGTTGACAGTGCGCCGCAGCGCCCTGGACGGTGATTTGTCATGTATCGCTAAATAGAGCCCCGGTCGCCGAAGTCTGATTGGTCCGCATCGTTGACGATGAGAGCGAGTTCGACGCGCCCATCGGCGTAATCTGGGCCTATCTGCAGGCCCCTGGAGCCCACGCCGGTGCCCACAAGTCCACAGCAAGGAACTACTCCGCGAGGACCTTCGCCGACGGGTCCTCCTCCCTCACCTTCGAGCAGAAGCTGGGAGGGAAGTGGAGCACGACCACGGGGCGCGGCTACGAGTTCCCTCCTCTCGGGTTGGCGAGCGAAAACCTCGAGGGCCCCCTCGCAGGGTCGAAGTACTTCGAGTACTACACGCCGAGAGGCGACAAGACGGGGGTGACGGTCGTCGGGAACTTCGTCTCCAAGGTAATCCCGGACACGAAGCTGGAGAGGCTCGTCTACGGCCTGTTCGAGCAATACTTCGAGGAAGACACGGCCGCCATCAAGTTGTTCCGCAAAGAGAAGGGCGTATGAGCTGACCGTGACTGTCGAACACTACCTCGCCTATGTCGGCGTCAGAGTCACAGACCTGAACCGCTCGCTGAGGGTATACGGAGATGTGCTCGGGCTGGAAGAGGTCTCGAGGTCGGACTTCGCCGAGTACGGACTGGGGAAGGTCGTGATGATGAAGGACCCGTTCACAGGGCAGAAGCTCGAGCTCAACTGGTACCCCCCTGGAAGCAAGTTCGGGACGCCCTACGAGCCAGGGGAGGGGCTCGACCATGTGAGCTTCCGGGTCACGGACCTTTCTGCGGTCCTCTCGAAGCTGTCGGAGGCTGGGTGCGCCCTGGCTGGGCCAGAATACCCGGCGGAACCGGCGCCCAACTTCAGGTACGCGTTCGTAAAGGACCCTGACGGCAACTGGATCGAGATATGGGAGTCCCCAGAACCCATGCCCAGGTCGCCCCCCTGACTCGGCGTGGGTTGTGGTCGACTGCGCCTGACCGGGAGTGCGTTAGAGAATGTTTTCAGCCATCTCCCCGTGAAAACCCTTAAGGCCGGAGTGACTTCCTTCGGTATCGATGTCGCCGCCCTCCGACAAGCAGACACCCCCTTCTGGGTTCCACTCCGTCACCCCCTACCTGGTCGTCGATGGAGGAACGAAGCTGATCGAGTTCCTGAAGCCGACCTTCGACGCCGAGGTCCGAGAGGCCTTCAAAGACAAAGCGGGCCTGATCCAGCACGCAGAAGTGGTAGTCGGCGACTCGGCTGTCATGCTCACCGACGCCAGCACCGTAGGTTTCGGCGCCGTGGCGAGCCAACTCTATGTGTACGTCGCGGACGTAGACGGGACATACAAGCGCGCCCTCGACGCTGGAGCAACTCCGGTCCGCGAGCCGGAGAACAAGGTGTACGGGGACAGGACGGCGGCGTTCAAGGACCCGACAGGCAACGTCTGGTGGATAGCCATGCGTCTCGAAGAGATGTCTCATGAAGAGACCGAGCGCCACATGCGCGAAGAGTAGCCCCGAGGACAGAGTTTCTCGCGTGTGCCCAGGCCGTTCCTTCCCTCCGGATTAAGGAAGCCCTGCCAGAGGTTAACTAGCGGGCGGCCCGACAGCAAGGCATTGACCCCGGCTCTCAGAGACTCGTCGACAATGAAGAGAGCCCTCCTCCCCCATGTAGAGTCTGGCTCGGTCCCAGGGCTCGTTGCGCTGGTCAGCCATGAAGGAGATACACATGTGGAGGCTCTGGGGTCGACGGCCTACGGAACTGGGGGTGCCAGAAAGGACGGGATCTTCCGGATCTCGTCCATGTCCAAACCAGTGACGGCCGCGGCTGCCATGACCCTCGTCGACGACGGGAAGCTGAGACTTGAAGACCTGGTCGACCGCTACCTTCCGGAGCTTTCTGACCGCCGGGTCCTGAAGAGGGCCGACGGTCCTCTTGACGAGACGGTGCCCACCAAGCGGGCCATGACAGTCAGGGACCTCCTCATGTTCACCATGGGTATCGGGATGGTATTCGCACCGCCGGGCGCACTCCCGATTCAGAGGGCGATGGACGACCTGCGCCTGGGCCAGGGCGTGCCTGCCCCTTCGGTCCCGCCGGAACCGGATGAGTGGATCCGAAGAGTGGGCACGTTGCCGCTGCTCCACCAGCCGGGCGAGCAGTGGATGTACAACACCGGTGCCGACGTCCTGGGGGTTCTGATACGCAGGGTGGCAGGGATGCCTTTCGGAGTGTTCCTGAAGCGGCGGATCTTCGAGCCCCTCGGAATGAACGACACGGACTTCTACGTCCCCCGGTCGAAGATCGACAGGTTCGTTGACAGCTATTGGACCAACCCTTCGACAGGCAAGACGGAGCTCTACGACCCGGCCAGCACAGGGCAGTGGAGCCGACCCCCTGAGTTCCCTTCTGGAGCAGCCGGCCTGGTCTCGACCGCGGATGACTTCCTCGCCTTCGCTACGATGATGATGGAAAAGGGGAGCGCCAGGGGAAAGAGGGTCCTCAGCGAAGATTCCGTTGACGTGATGACGGCCGACCAGTTGACGCCCGAGCAGAAGCGCGGCTCGGTGTTCGCCCCTGGGTTCTTCGACGAAAGGGGCTGGGGCTTCTGTATGTCGGTGGTCACGGGCCGCGACCCGGTGAAGTCCAGAGGGACCTATGGCTGGGACGGAGGCATGGGCACGTCCTGGTTCAACGACCCTGCGAGGGGACTCACCGCCATCTTGATGACGCAGCAGATGCAGAAGTCCCCAGAGCCGCCCCCGGTCTACCTCGACTTCTGGAAGGCTGCCTATTCTGGCCTGGGCTAACGGTGAGAGCCTGCCCCCGACACGCTCTTTTCCTTGGACTCTCCTGGCTCCTAGACTCTCTCGGTGACGACCTTCCCGCAGACCCTGCAACGAAAGGTCCTGCGTTCGGAGACGTTCCAGCCTATGTCCTGGGAGGGATTCTCCATGCTCCACTCTCTGAATCTGGACGGATGAGGACACCTCCTCGCGTCCCCGCGGAGTTCCGTGACGAAGTGGGCTCGCTGCTTTTGAAAGTCGGCTTCGTCTCCAGACGGGTCGGCAGGCTGGGCCTGGCCAGGGATTTCTCCCTGCGCTGAGCCTTCTTGGCCGGGAGGGTCCCTTGCCTCTTCTACGCTGTACGAGCAGTTTTCGCAGACGGACCCGGCCGCCCCTTCGACTGACTTCAATCGCCCTCCGCACTTCGGGCAGGACCTGAGTCCGTGCATCAAGGAATCGCCGGTGTCGTGGGATAATAGCGTTAACGAAGCACGTGGTGTAGTGGACACCGCTTCCCTCTGGCACGTTCGAGGAATCGACCCACTCTGGCAGTTGGATAGCCCTGAGACTTGACGTACAAGAGCGACAGGGGACGTGCTCTCTCTGACAACTGATTTATGGCAGTGCCGCACGTACTCGCCGAAGGCGATGGCGACATGTCAGGCACCGTAAGGATAGACGGAGACGATCTTGTCTTCGAGATTCACGGTGTCGACGAGATACTCTCCATCAAGAGGAGCATCTCCGTCCCTCTGGAACACGTGCAGTCGGTCTCGACGGACGACCCAGGGTGGGCGTTTCTCAGACAGGTCAAAGTTGGCGGTGCGAACTTCCCGGGCGTCGTGAAAGACGGGCGGTTTCTTTCAGGCGAGGGGTACATGTTCTTTGAGATGCACGACCCTGACAAGTGCATCACGGTAAGCCTGGACCACGAGGTCTACAAGAAGATCGTCTTCGAGGTCGAGGACAAAGAAGCGGCCGCGAAGATGATTGATGGCGCGCTGGCTCGGCACCAGTGACCAGGCTAATCCAGCCTGCGAAAGGGTATCTAGTGGTCGTCGAACACCTTCGGACTCCGGCATGTGCAAGAGTTGTGCCACTTTCCTGGGAAAGTGTAGATGCAATTGCCAGATGAACAACACTTTCCAGGACAGGAAGACTGGAGAGACGAAGTGCCTCCAGTGCCGACACCGGTTGAAGATCTAGCCGACACCCAAAGGCGAAGACCCTCAGAAGATAGGACCCGTGTGAGGAGGGCACGCTCGCCACGTGTGGGGACCGAAGGTCGAGTCGCGAGGGCAACTTATCGCACAGATGGCGATCTCAGAGCGGATGCGGCTAGAGCAGATGGGAGGGTTCTGTTCGTGCTCTTCGAACGGCTCCCGGTCGTGGAAAGGGGAGAAGACAGCGGCAGGAGGCAAGACCTCTCAACTCTGACGACGACGCTGGGAAATCCTGCCAGTCAACCGGGTCACATCCTGGCGTCGAACAAATATGCAACCGGCATCAGTCCGTTAGCCTGCAGGTAATGTTTTATGCGGTTGAGCCCCACCGGGCCCGATGAAATTCGGTGTCTGTCTCCCCAACTATGGGGACTACTCTGTCAAGGACCTCCGGATGGTCGCACTTGAGGCAGAAACGCTCGGCTATGATTCTGTGTGGCTGACCGACCACATCCTGATGCCGAAGAGCTCAGGGACACCCTACGAGCGAATCCTCGAGTCACTCACCTGTATGGCCTACCTCGCCCCCGTGACCGAGAGGGTGAAGCTTGGCATATCCTCGCTAATCATAGCCATGAGGAACCCCGTCATCGCGGCCAAGCAGCTTGCGACAGTAGACAATCTGAGCTCAGGCAGGGCGATGCTGGCCATAGGCGCCGGATGGAACGAGAAGGAGTTCTCGAGCCTCGGAACGTCGTTTCACGACAGAGGAAGGAGGGTCGACGAATCGATGAAGCTGATCAGGGCCCTATGGAGCGGCGAGACCAAGTTCGAAGACGGCAAGTATACTCGTTTGAGCTTCAAGGACGCTACCTTCGAGCCGAGGCCAATACAGGAAAGGCTCACGATGTGGGTCGGGGGCGCGAGCGAGGCGGCCATGAAGCGCGCCATCGCCCTCGGCGACGCCTGGCACCCCAACGTCGCCCCCCTGGACCAGTTCAAGGGGGTGGTCGCCAGGTTCAGGGGCATCCCTGGAGGCGAGAAGAAGGACATATGCGTACGCATCGGCATCGACTCAAGGAGCGACACGCCCGACTTCGTCGGGCCCCAGGGGGAGAAGAGGGTGATGCTCTCAGGCAACAGGAAGGAGAACGGCAGGATAATCGAGGAGCTCGCCAGCCTGGGGGTCGGCTACATGGTCGTCACGACCAGCCCCGACGGCAAGGTCCCTGTCGAGAACCAGCTCGACTCGCTTCGGATGATATATAGCCGAGCCTAGCTGAAACCAGGGAATGCGACCAATCTGGAGAGAAGAACGGCTCGGAACAGTCTTCATATGCTTGGATCGTCGAGGTTTGATGCGCCGCTTTTCTGACAGAAGATGATGATTCAGCCATATCAGGGGTTGAAGACTTGAAGAGGTCCTGCGCTGTCTGAATCACTCTCATGACTCGTTCAGTATCACCATCTCTGTCTCCTTGCCAGACCCGAACGGTGGAGGCGAGGTAGCGACGACCAGGCAGGCTAACCACGACTAGTGGCTCTGTGCAGTCAACCGGAGTCATTCATTCATCAGTCGAATGGGTCAGAAGACGGGGTGGTGTAGCGGGTTCCCGATGGAGATGGAAAGTGGTGCCATGTGTTACAGGACCGGGGTGCCGGGGAACTCTTAATTTTGCCGCGATATGCCAGCCAAGTAGATGGGCTCCACCCAACTACTCTCCGGTGAATGCCTATTGTACAAGAACGGTGTATTGGTGGGAAAATCTAACTCGGCGCTACTATTTGACCAAGATTTAGGCTTCTTCAAACTAGTTACGGCGGGGAACATTTCGATGTCGTTTAACTCGCACCAGATAACTGGATCGCGGACTTCTGTCACGGGGTCGGTGATGAAGCGCCACCGTGTTTTGGTGTGGTTCAAGTTCCCAAATGGGGACGAGTATGCGCTAGACTTCGAAGCCCAAAATCAAGACGCAGCTCAGACTGCGAAGGTTTGGGTTGACAACTTAGTCCAGATTGGGCGGGCAAACGTGGAGGTAAAGAGGCTGCTCAAGGTCAGAGAAAGAGTACCAATGTCTGAAATAGGTGTGGTTCTCGCACGTCACGGCCTGTCGAACTCGTTCTCCGAGTCAGTCAGGATGGTAGAGGGGCTGATTGCATCGGGAGAAGCGGATGGGGTTCTAGACGGTGACACCTATGTCAGCCGGCTGGCCAGACAACGAGAAACAGTGAACTACCAAGTGGTGACATCGTTCGACATAGCAAAGGACGGGGTAATCAGCCTGAAATGTCCGAGCTGCGGATCTCCTGTAGCGGTGAAGGACCCAAGTCCCAATAGGAAGTGCGACTACTGTGGGTCGGGGTTCGTTGTTCCCAAGCGCATTTTGGACATGCTGTAGCAAGAGCGTTGACGAGATTATCTTGGCGCCTTGAAGTAGGCCACCACGTGTTTTCGTGTGAAATACCAGAGCAGGATGATACCCCAGAGTATGCCTACTATGCTGAGTATATCCAGCACTGCACCCACCATGACCAATATTCTCGCCCAATTCCTTCCAGAAAAGAGCGCTAGAGCGAAGATTAGCGTCAACACTCCAAAGATCAAAATGGCGATTCCAAAGACGCCCAGAATGGTGCCTGCGCCGATCATCACCAAGGAACCTACAATCTGAAGTATGGACAGTATCGTGACACCGGCCGGCCTCTGGACGGCTGATGCCATGGGTTGACTGGGTTGGTTTGTTGGAGACGTATTGGTTGCCGTGGAATCTGTAGGCGATGCCGATTGAATCGGCTTTCCACAATTTCCACAGAACGGTGCGCCTTCAGCGTATTCTTTCCCGCAGTTCGGACAAAACGGCAACGCCGCCTTTATAGTTGGACTTGGTTATTTAAGCGAGTGTAGTTCCCCCAGGTAGGTTCGAAAGAAGGCGCGTGTTAGCCAGGAAGCCGCCTCTCTTCCAAAGCACAGCATGTGTCGGGACTCAGAATGGCTCGCCTCGACCAAATCTCCTCGAGAGTCTTCTGGCTCTTGCCACGCATGATGACTAGTTGTGCCCTCCAAGTGTACGATGAGCCATGGTGCCGTTGGTCCGCGAGGTTCCGGAGTTCACTTCTTGGGCGCTTTCGCGGTGCTCAACGCAACCGCTTCTAGGATGAGAGACCTCAAGGCGTCCGCGTCTACGGCGTCCGCCTCGTGAAAGTCGATGGCACGGACAGTCCTGCTGTCAAGACGGGTGTTGAAGAGCTTCTTCGGGTCCTTCATCTGTGCGCCCTTGGGGAATGTCAGTCTCACCGCGCTCTTGAGAACATTCCCTACGCAGATTATCCTGTCGTGAGACCACACCGGGACCCCCAACGGGTTGGAGGGCATCTTCCACTTCACTTCTTCTACTACGGCTGGGTCAGCACTCTTGATTATGGTCCGGAGCAGCGACAGCTTCTTTCCCCGCCAGCCGCCTGAGTTCTTGACTATCGCTTCAATCTGTCGAGAGACGGACGTCTCCCTTGCGGGGGCTTCTTTGGCAGGGCTCATCCGCGCGTCACCGGTCTCCCGCCAAGATACGGTCCGGCTGGTGTGAAAAAGGTGCCGCGGCGAGGGCGCGGCGTTGGTCTCGGACCATCCTAGAAGGCGTTAGCAGCGTGGGGCATGTCTGGCTGTATCGGCTGGGTGACGTCCCAGTACTCCCTGATGCGGTCATCCTCCCCGAAGCGGAAGATGTGGACCTGCCTCAACCCTCCTCCTGACGGCTCGCCCTTCGAGAAAAGTATCTGGGTGTGGGCCGCGATGACATCGCCTTCCTCCAGCACGTGCCTCAGCGTGATGCTCGGCTGAGAGAAGTCGACAGCCTGCTCCTTCTGCACTGCTGCCATGGAGTCGAACAGGGCGTCCATCCCGCCGTGGACGTACGGGTTATGCTGGATGCAGTCGGGCGAGCAGAGCTTCAGCGCGTCCTTCGGTCGCCCCTCGCCTATGAGCCGGAAGAACTCTGCCACGGCCTCCTTGCGCTTCTGCGAAACCATGTCCCGGCCGACCCTCAGCCGCGCTATAATCGCTTGTGTCGTGGCCCCGCGATGACTGGCCTTCGTGGTGTGCTTGGCCTATTCCCGCCACAACGCTTTTTCGGTGTCCCTTGGCCTGCGCCCCCATGAGTCGAGACGATGTTTCGGCGAGAGAGGTCGTACTGTCATACATAGAGGCGTTGGACGGTCAGAGATACGAGGAGGCGCTGGACCTGCTGCAGGAAGACGTCAGGATCAGAGGTCCTGCCGGCGAAAACTTCGGCAAGCCTGTGGACTTCATCAGGATGCTGAGGGCATACCAGTCAAAGTACGACGTCAAGAAGGTGTTCGTAGACGGTGCCGATGTGTGCGTCCTCTACGACCTGAGCTTCGGGGGGTCGTCAGTCTACATGTCGTCGTGGTACCAGGTGAAGGACGGGAAGATAGCCTCGGTCAACACGATCTTCGACCCGGGCGCCATGGGCCCGCCGCCCAAGAAGGAGTCAGCGCAGCGCGCTCCCTGATAAGAGCCAGCCTCGCCGGGAGCGGTCACAGCAGGTTCGGCGCGTAACATGATGACTCAACGCTGGACTGAACAGCTCACCGGGAGCTCGACGTTACTGATGCCGGCTCTACACTTAATAGAGATCTTGGGTTCTGACCGCCATGCCTCGGAGCAGGCTCCTGACCAGGTCCGAGATTGCCGGCCTCTCTGCGTCGCCCTTCGTCGCGAAGCAACGGCTGACTCATGTGCCGAGCAGGGTGTCGGTGGCCTGGTCGTGGTATGACGAGGCCAAGGGCGCCGTAGAGTGGTCGTTCTCCAATGATGACGCCGTCCAGCACTCGGTCATCCTGCTGAGGAACGGGTACTACTTCGCTGGCGCTTTCTGGCCAGTCTACTGGGCCAACAGCGGCGGGAGGGGCGCGTCGGCCACCAACCAGAGCGATGATTTCGGCACTGAATGGGCTACGGCGCCCGCGCCCCTCATAGACAGCGGGGTGAAGGGGAACTCCCCTCCGATTTGCCTGGCGGACTTCGACGGCAATAAGACGGTTGTCTTCCTGTTCACCCTCGCTCCGGGCGAGTCGTGGTCGATGCTCGAAGGCGGCTTCTCGGCTTCCATGACCCCGTCGGGAATCTCCATTCATGAGGTCTCGCCTGAGGCCTCGGGAGAATTCTGCATAGGATACGACCCGACGAGAGTCACGGACTGGGATCTGCAGACTGGGACCTCTCTGCGTGGATACTCTCCTAATCCCTCCACCTTCAAGACGATCGAGGTACGCGTGCAGGGCGACGCACCTTTCGACGTCCTCCCTTACAACGACCCGGCGCCGACTGACGGGCCATGTTCAGGCTAGCCTGCCGGCTCATCGTCCTGAGCACCCGGAACCAGGTGGACATCACAGAACGCTCGCACGAACTCGTCGCTGGAGTAGCGTAGACCGACTATAACATTACGACTGCAGGACGTGCAGCCGCGTGCGAAATGAAATCACTCGGTAGGGAGGGAAGGCTAAGGCTGGCCTGTCGGGTTAGGGGCGGGGGGGTTGCGCCGCTTCATCACCAGGCCCACTATCAGGACGATTACCCCGACTATGAAGAGGAGCCCCCCGCCGAGCAATGCCAGGCCGCCGAAAGCCAGGGCCCCGAGACCCGTCTGGACAGAGGCATACTGGACGGAGACGGTCCTGGTCTGGTTGTTGAACAGGACCACCTGCCCGGAGCTGGAGTTTGAGCCGACAGAGGTGAAGATTGCAACGTAGTCGGTCTCCCCACCCTTGGTCACCGTCCTTGTGGTCGGGGCAGTCCCTCCTGACGACACCTGGAGGGGCGCGCTTGCGTTGTCGGTGTAGGCCACTATCGTTATGGTCCCAGGCTGGGTCGTCCCCATGCTCTGGCTGGAGCCAGGAGGGAGGACCACAGTCGTCTTCTGCGCAGAGACCCCCAGATTCGCAATCCCGGCCTGGTCAACAAGCAGGTAGAACCCGGCGCCCAGCGCCGCTGCACCGATGATGAGGATGACGGCGCCAGCTACGACGATGCCTTTGCGCATGGGATGAAACGGCCCTCCTTCGTTCTTTAAGGATTCCCCTCGTCTGTTCTGCCGGAAGCCTCGCGCGCCACGCCGGCAGGCCTCTTCCAGTATCTCCTGATGACATCCAGCCCGAGGACGTACACGGTCGCGACCGAGATTACCCCTCCGATGGCCACGTCCAGGACCCTGGCCTCTGGGAAATTCGCCTGGTGCCCATAGATCAGGTCCAGCAGCACTATCACGAAGGGGGCGAGGAAGACCTGCACCAGGGCCGTGTTCACCCCCCTGGTCGCGAACATGAACACCGCGAAGGCCACGAGGAAGAACAGTTGGGGGAAGAGGCCTGGGGCATAGATGACCGCGGCCGCCCCGAACACCGCCCCCACCAAGGTTCCCAGCACCATCCCCGACGTGTAGACGAGCGTAGAGTTGAAGCTGGGCTGCACCGTCAGTATGATGGTGACCACGACCCAGAAGTCCCTCGGCAGATTCAGGGCGAGCCCCACCGCTATCCCCACGGCGGAGGCCGCTCCTATGGTCAGGGCGTTCCTCAGGGCATCGGGGTGGAACTGCGACTCCGCCTGGGCGAGAGACTCCTCAGAGGGACTCCCGGCCGCCCTCCCGCGCAGGCGGCGCTGGGCCGCGATGCCGAAGAGGACCCAGAGAGTCCCCAGCAGGGAGAACCCTGTCCGCAGGGCGGCAGCGTGAAGATCCCCCGGAAGCCCGACGCCGACTGCGAATGCTATCGCCGTGAACGTCCCCACCCTGTCCCATCTTGGGTTGCCGTGAAGCAGCATTGGGAAGAGCACCCCCAGGCCCACAAGGAAGGGGGTGAACGCGCCGGTCGAACCGGCGACGGTCCCGAGCCCAGTCGCTGCCGACTCGGCAAGGCAGGCGACCAGGAGGACCCAGAGCGTCTCTCTCGACTTTGGGCCCTCGGTGTTCGTCAGCCACATCCCGTTGAGCGCTGCGAAAGCCGCCCCGACGTAGCCGATCACAGGGACGAAGAGGAAAGGGAGCACCACGAAGGCTCCGGCCCTGAGCCCGGTGACGGGGTCGAAGGATGACCAGTCCAGCCTGGTGACGTTGCTGACGAACTCTTTCTCCGACTGCATCCGCGACCCCTACCAGATGACGAGAAGATTAAGCTGGAGAAAGCGGGTTTGCCTGGGACCGAACTAAGATTCGTGCCACTAGAGTCGAAGCTTAGGATGGCAACGAATGAAAGGATGCGATATTTTGTCGTTCCCGTTCGGTATTCGTGAATTCGAGGAAGGTGGCGACACCCATAGCTGTCGTGGCAGTCATAACCGTCGGGACGGGACTGGCATTCGTTTATGGCACGTTGGGGAAAGGCTAACGACCCTTTAATCCGAGTGGCTTACCCACCAGAGCCCGTTGATACCCGGAAGCCCACCCCAAGATGTCAGGGGTCTGGAAGGGACGCGCCCTGGTGGTCTAGGCCGAATCGGGCGCTTCCTAAAGGCCCATCCGGTCCTCCTGCTCCTGCTGCTGACCCCAGGGATACCCGAATACCTCTCGGGCTCGAGCCACCTCAACGCGCTTGTCCTCAACCCTGTCCTCTTCGCCTTCCAGCTGGCAGGCAACCTCGGCCTCTATGGGTCCGGCACGCTGCTCATCTACGAGGCGAAGGTGAGGTGGAAGAAGGGGTGGGTGACGGTCCTCCTGCTTGGGGGAGCCTATGGGATACTCGAAGAAGGGGTGGCCCTAAGCACCTTGTTCTATTCCAAGGCGGGACCCGTGGGCTCTCTCGGCTACTATGGGCACTGGGCAGGGGTGAACTGGGTCTGGGCAGGGGGCATCGTTCCTTTCCACGCGTTGTTCAGCATCTCGCTCCCGATCGCGTTGCTTGGGATGGCGGTTCCGGAGACTGTCGGGAGGAGTCTGCTGTCAAGGAAGCAGGTTGCACTTGTGGCGGCCATACTTTTCGCAGATGTGGCGGCATTGATGCTCGTGGTCAACAGGACTGAAGGGTTCTGGATGGGGGACCGGGTCTTTGTTGGGAGCTTGGTCGTCATCGGTGTCCTGATCGTAGCTGGCCGCAGGGCACCCGCGACCGCCCTTCGCGGCGCTGGCAACCCCCCTCTTTCATCAAGACGGGCTTTCGTTATGGGCGTCGCTTTCTTCCCCGCAGTACTCCTTGTGCAGTCTGTGGGGCAGTCTGTTTCACTCCCGGCTGCGGCAGACCTGGCGGCCGAGTTGCTGGTCCAGGGTCTGTTCCTAATGTACGTGACGAGGCCGGGGACATACACCGTGAGGGGTGTGGTCTCCCTTGCGTCGGGGCTAGTCATCCCCATCGCCCTCTTCGGATTTGTCTCGGAGCTGTCGCTCCCCATGACTCTCCTCGCAGATGCGGCACTCGCTCTGTTCTTCCGGAGCCTTTGGAAGGGCGGGCAGCCAGAAGAGGGAGCCAGCCCAGATGCCTTCAACGTGCAGGCCGGGTCCTCGAGGTCGCAACTCTTCTCGCGCCCTACAAAGACTTCCGGAGATCCAGGTGCGTCATGAGATATTCCTCAGGGCCCGCGTGCATCGTCATGCCAGTTCAGGCCTCAGATATGATTGGGAGCCACACCTCCCTCTGGACTGCCTCAGAGTTTTCCTGTGTAACCTCGTCCCGTCTGGACACTTTCGACCTTGGAGGTGATCTGTACAGCAGGTGTTTTGTCCCTGTTCAGAGGGTTTCATCGCGCCTCGGCCGGAGATTCCTGTCCAAAAGCAGCGCCAGGCCTGACCAAATCGTGGTCGGGTTGTCGCGAGCTGTTCTGGTGGCTACGCCCGGACCAGCCTGAACCCTATCCCTGTCCCCAGCCCGAGCGCATACCCAAGCTGGATGTTCAGGTTGCCCAGCGACTCCAGTAGCTTCGAGTTCGCGAGTGGGCCCGCGTCCACGGCGTCGAAGCCCAGGTCTCTGCCTAGCTCGAGGACCTTGGCCTTCGCGTCGGCGTCGTCTCCAGCGGCGAAGAAGGTGAGCTGCTGATCCCCGATCCGCCCGGTCTCCATGTTCTTCGCAAAGTGCGTGTTGAGGGCCTTCACGACCTTGGCGCCCGCGGCCTTCCTCTGTATCTCCTCGGCCCCGCTCTTCGAGCCCACCGCGGCTATCGCCTCCGGAGTGTAGATGTTGGTCACGTCGACGAGCGGCTTGCCAACAATCCCGCCTCCCATCGCCTTCAGGGCCTCGTCCACGGCTTGAAACGGCAAGGCGAGGACGACCAGCTCCGCCCACTTCGCGGTCTCCCCGATCCCCTTCGGGTCCCTCCCGACCGCCCTGACCTCATAGCCTGCCTTCTCCAGCCCCCTCTTGACTGCGCTTCCGACGTTCCCTTTCCCGACGATCCCGACTTTAGGCTTCATGGAAGAACTTCCAACCATTGGGAAATAAAGGGGTTATCCCCCAAGAAACCACCCTTGTGGGTGGAGTTCGCTGCGACGCAAAGAGGACACTTTGTCTCACAGTCTTGGAATAGAACCGCCGGAAGTTTCACTTGCTCGCACTGGTTTTATATCGAGCCGCTATCATCGTCTGTTATGAACAGGAAGGGCGTTTCGTTGGCGGCGTGCCTGGCCTTGGTCGCCCTGCTGGCTGTTTCCTCAGGCGTCGCCGCGCAGTCAGGCGCCGGGTATGTCACCTACAAGATCGAAGCCGTGACCCCTTCAGGCCAGCAGTCAGTGGTCATCAACGAAACCGTGGGCCCATCAGCCAAAGCCGGCTTCTCCGACCTGGTCCTGCAGATGATCGGAGGCCAGCAGAACCTGACTTACTCGAGGTTCGTCAATTCGTCGACGGACTTCCTCCCGTATCTTTCCACCCTGACCAGCCAGGCGCTCAGCTACACCAATGGGACAGCCTCCAGCATCCGCCTGAACGTCACGGCGACAGGGACGGAGACGGTAACCTTCCAGGGGAGCCGGTATTCGCTCAGCGTATACTCCTTCGCTGTCTCGGGATCCTACGGCAACAGGAGCCTGAGCGCGAACGGGACGCTTGCGACGTTCCCCTCCTCTCTGGTCTACTCAGCCAGCGTCTCGGCCGGCAACGCCAGCGCACAAGCCCTGCTCCTGGCCTCTGACCTCCAGCTCACCCAGCCGTCCCACACCTCCACCGCTGTGGTGGCCGGCGTGGGGGCGGGAATAGGGGCGGCCGCCTTGACCGTGGCGCTCGTCATCAGGAGAAGGGACGAGAAGAGCCAGGACGCAGGAGAGAAGCCCCTTCACTGGGTCGACTGAAGTGCCCTGAGTTGAGCCAGCCAGTCATAGAGTTCTCCGGTGCGGTCAAACTCTATGGAGCGAAGAAGATAGGACCCATCGGCTTCTCCGTAGGCAAGGGCGAGATTTTCGGCTTTCTGGGCCCCAATGGGTCGGGGAAGACGACCTGCATCAGGATGCTCCTGGGGCTGGCCAAGCCGTCCGCGGGCTCTGTGAGACTCAGGGGAGAGGACCCGATAGGCAGGCATGTCCAGGCCCTCACCGGCGTGGGCTACTCTCCGGAGCTGCCGAACATCCAGACGTTCCTGTCCCCGAGGGAGGTGTTGGCGCTCGCTTCCGCCGAGAACGGCCTGAGAGATGGGAGCAGTGAAGTGGACAGGGTGCTGGAAGAGGTCGGAATCATAGAATACGGCGACGTGAAGGTCGGGAAGCTCAGCAAGGGGATGGTCCAGAGGCTCAGCGTGGCCCAGGCGATGCTCGGCCATCCGGACGTCATGGTGCTGGACGAGCCCATGATAGGGCTTGACCCGGCCGGGACCGCTCACCTCCGCGAAGTCTTCGTGGACTATGCCAAGGGGGGAGGGACGATTCTGATGTCGTCCCACATGATGTCTGAGGTCGAGGAAATCTGTTCGTCCATCGGCCTCATACACAGCGGGAGGCTCCTCTTCCATGGTACCCCGGCAGAGATGATTGAGAAGGTCCTGGGGGCCGGCCAGGTACGCGTCGAGGTCAAGGGCATCACGGCGGCCGCCTTGGAAGCGGTGCGGAGGCTCGACGGGGTGGTCAGGGTGACTGAGGTCGACGGCGGGCTGGAATTGGAGGTGAAGAGCGGGGCCGAGGTGAGGCCGGCCGTAGCCAAAGCGGTGGTGGATGCCGGGGGCGAGCTTCTCACGCTCGGAGGAGGGGAGAGGATGCTGGAGAAGGCCTATGTCAAGGCCCTGAGGGGTGGCAGGGACGAGGCCAAGTAGAGTCTACGCCTTCTCGGCGTATGAGGTCAGGAGGGCGCTTGCCAGGAAGAAGGTGCTCGCGATGGCGGCCTTCGTCGTACTCCTCGACACCGTCCCATACTACATCCTTTCGACCTCTGGCGGGTCGCTCATCCCTGCGGCGCTCTATCCATACCTGTGGATTGCCGGGGTCATAGCGCCGTTCGCCCTTTTCATCCAGTTCATCGCCATACTGATCGCGGCCGGTTCCATGTCCGAGGAATATGAAGCAGGGACGGCTGAGCTCCTGCTCGCCAAGCCTGTCAGCAGGACGGAATTCATAGTGGGCAAGTACCTTGGGGGGTACGCTCTCCTGGCCCTGCTAGTCGTGATGAACACCGCCCTGAGCGTGGTCTCCGCCTCCCTTGCCTTCGGACCTCAGGCTCAGCTCTGGACTCTCCCTGGCATAGTCCTGGTAGAGGTCTACTCCACCGCCCTGTTCTTCACCGTCGCATTCATGCTGGGGGAGCTGGTAAGGCGCTCCTCTCTGGCCTACATCCTGGCGTCCGCCCTCATCGTCAGTAGTGAAATCATAGGGACGTACCTCTCCATAGCGTACGAAATCACCGGGAACGCGTTCTACGAGGTGCTCCACACGTATCTCCCCACTACGATAGCCGGAGCGCTCCCGATCCAATACGAGAAGTCACTGCTGCCCGCGGCCGCAGGGAGGCTTTTCGCGCTGATTCAGGGGCCAACCGGCGGAGTACCCTCAGAGGTCTCAGCGGCCGTCTTGGTGGGGGCGTACTTCGCGGTCGCGGCTTCGGTCTCCCTCGCGTACTTCAGGTGGGCCGACGTCTCGAAGAGGGTCGGCTAGATTCTGGCTCCGTCCAAGATGCCACTTGCCAGCGAGGGTTCAACTGCGGGGAGCACGCGGACCCTGGACATCCTGGTCGACCAAGCGCTGCCCCAGCTGGACCATGAAGGCCTCCCCAAGAACTCCGGTAAGGGCTGGTTGGAAGCTTTCTTCAAGAACAGAGGAACCTGGAAGGACGTCTTCGACGCATCTGATATCGGCGCAGAGAGGAACATGATCGCCGACAGGTTCGTGGCCGAGGGCGCCAGCGTGCTCGACGTCGGCTGCGGGAGGGGCTTCTTCAGCTTCGCGTGCGCCGCAAGGTCGGCCAGGGTGGTCGGGGTGGACCTCATGGACGGAGGAGGGAGAGCAGGGTGGTGGGACGAGTTCAAGAGGACATCCGCCTTCATGGGTCACGCCCATCAGGTATCCGGGATCAGGGCCAGTGCGACTTCGATCCCCCTCAGGAGCGGCTCCTTCCGATTGGTGGCCTCGGTCCACTCGATAAGGAACTTCGGGAGCGTGAAGGAGATCGGAGGGTTCGTGCGCGAGGCGAGCCGGATGCTCGGAAAGGGAGGGCGCCTGGTGATAGTCGAGTCCGATGTGAACGACCCCGGGAGCCCCGGATACAGGGCGTTCTACTCGATGAGGACGAAGATGGGGTGGGAGCTTGACCTCCCGACCGGCGACGAGATAGCCCGCTCGCTCGAGGCCGAGGGGTTCTCCGACGTCTCGCAGGAGTTCATGGAGGCAGGCCTCGACTACGCGCCCATCCGCTTCCCGTACGACCCCTCGATGCACAGAGGGATGGAAGAGGAGTACAAGAGGGCAGAGAAGTTGCTTGAGGACGAAGCGGAGATGTCACCTCGGGTCTGCATGATCTCGGGTAGTCGTTAAGACGTCGTCGGGCGGTTATCGTCGTGCATAGAGTTCACTGTGCCTCCTCGGAGCAACTCGTCTTATGCCTGGGGGCGTCTTTCCGATCATCGGACCGCTTCGTAGTGCAGAACCAGCTCCCCATAGGGCAGCGACTTGGCTGACAGCAGCTTCATGGTCTGCTGGTTCGCCATCGTCCCCCAGTAGTGGTTACCCTTCCCGAGGATGACAGGGCTGACCACCATCCGGTAGTCGTCCGCCAGACCGCGCTGGATGGCTTCGTGTGTCAGCGCGGGGCCTCCCTCGATGATGATGCCCTTGCCGGGTTCGGCCTTCAGTTTGTTGATGATCTCAGTCAGGTCTCCCGACACTATCCTGGAGTTCTGCCAGTCGGTATCCTTGAGGGTGTGGGATAGGCAGATCTTCTGCACGCGGTCGAGCCATCGGGAATATTCGAACATGTACCACGGGTCGTCCGGCTTCCTCGCCTTTTCGGAGTGGACGGCCAGGTGACCCTCAAAGGAGCGGCGCCCCATCACGACCGTGTCCACGTTGTCGTAACGGTCGACCCACATCTCCGTGAACTGGGCGTCGGGGTCTTTCGGGATGAAGTCAGAGCCAGGATATTGGGGGAACTCCCCATAGCCGTCGAGCGTCATGTAGAGATTGACTGTGACCTTCCTTGCCATGTGCGGATGTCAGGTGCCTCCGCTTCCACTTAAGGACTGTTAGCATCTGGATCGTGAGGACGCCGACTCAGGACGCGCTGAAACAGCCATGCGTCTGGTTCGTCACGCCTCCGCCGGGAATATCACCCTGGCACGCTGACCTACGCCACGGTGTGAACAGGCCACCGCCGACAGGGCGTATGAACAACTTGAGAGCACAAGTTGTGCGTCAGCGCGATATATCCAGGTCGCGCGCATCCCCACGATGCCGACAGCGAACCCGAAGGCTGGTGGACACTGACGGGCTGGAAGCTCACCGGCCTCGCCCTCCTCTTCGCTCTCTGGGCGATCGACGTAGGGGCCCTAGTCGTCGGGATACCCATCCTCCTCTTCCTCGCGTACAGGTTCCTTTCGAACAGGCAGGCGACCCCGAGGCCTGGGCGCTCCCGCTGGCCGGTCTACCTCGGAGGGCTCTTCGTCCTGCTCTCCTTCGTGGCCGTCGCAGAGCAGGGGACCTACTCCCCCATGGTGTTCGGCGGGTCGGGGGCCATCCTCCTTGCCCTCGGCCTCGCGCCGGGGCTTGCCAGCGAGTTCGAGGAAAGGGTGGCCGGCCCGGTGTCCGGGTTCTTCCATGGGATGCCCAGGTCGAGGGAAGCGCCGGGGCCTGTCCCCTGCGTAGAGCTCGCCAGGGTCCCCACAGACTATCTCGATCAGAAGAAGACCGACCCCAAGGAGGCCCTGCAGAAGTTCCAGCGCCTCTGCCAGACCCTGGCCGAGTTCGGGCCGCAGGTGGAGCTGAGGCTCGAGTTCTCCGGAGGCTCCGGGAAGGTGCTCTTCACCTGCGCCAGGAAGGACGTCCAGGGGCTGCTGCGCGTCGTCAGATCCCAGCTCCCCGAGTTCGGGGCCGATGTCAGGGAGCACACCTTCGCCGAACTCCCGTTCGCTGTCTCGGTCGAGGGGGTCCCTGAGCCGTCCCCCAATCCCGTGGGGCCCCTGGCGAGGTTCTTCGTGGAGAACCGCCTCAATGGGAGCTACAGCGTGCGCCTCAGGCCCGCCTGGGTGAACCCCCTCTCCAGGTGGCTCTCCGGGAAGAGGCAGAGGGCCCTCGCCGAGGGCTCTGGGTATCAGCGCGTGGACGACGACAGGACGACCACCATGGTGGACCACCCCAAGCAGGTGGAGCTGGAAGAGTCGGTGAAGGGCCTGGAGAGGCTCACCGCGAGGCGCCCGGTCAGGGTGTCGGTAGAAGTCTCAGCGGACGACGGGGCGACGGCGTCCCACGCTGCCTACGTCCTCGTTGGAGCTCTCTCCAGCCAGAGGAAGCTCGACGGGCTGAAGGTGCGGAGGCCTCAGGCAGCGCCCAGGTCGGGGTGGCGCAGGTCCACCCTCATGCTCCCGTCCGAGGCCGCGCCTTTCCTCTGGGTCCCCCAGACGCCCCTTGGGGCGAAGGTCGCCCCATCGGCCGAGTTCTATGCGCCGCCCACGACCGAGGGAGAGATCGTCCTCGGCAGGTCGGTGTCGCTCTCCGGGACGGAAGGCCAGGAAGTCCGCCTGCCCAGGGACCAGCTTGTCAAGCACATCTTCATCACCGGGATGACCGGTTCCGGGAAGACCACATCCTGCTTCATCCTCCTCAGGCAGCTGGCGAGGCTCGGGGTCCCTTTCCTTGTCATAGAGCCGGTGAAGTCCGAGTACCGCAGGCTGCTCACGGTGGTGAAAGACCTGCAGGTGTTCACCCCAGGAGCCCGGACGGCCCCGTTCAGGCTGAACATATTCGAGCCACCGAAGGGGGTGAAGGTCCAGGCCCACCTGGAGAACCTGGTCGCCGTCTGGAACTCGTCGTTCGTCTCCTACGCCCCGGTGCCGTACGTGGTGGAACGGGTCTTCGCCGAGACCTACAGGGCCTGCGGCTGGAGCCTCGAGGATGACGTCCGCGGAAGGCCCGTGACCTTCGACGACGTCGCCGAGCAGGTGAAGAGGGTGGTGAGGGGCCTCGGATACGAGCCGCGGGTGACCATGGACGTGGAGGCCGCGATGAACGTCAGGCTGAACTCCCTGATGCTGGGCGGGAAGAGACGGCTCTTCGGGGCGTCAAAGTCCACGCCGATGGAAGAGGTGATGTCGAAGCCGACGGTGCTCGAGCTGAAGGAGATACAGCGGGACGACGAGAAGGCGTTCGTCGCGTCGCTCGTGCTGACGAACGTGGCCGGGTACGTCCAAGCCCAGGGCCCCTCGAGGGTGCTCAGGCATCTCACGCTCGTGGAAGAGGCGCACAGGCTGATGCCGAAGGTCTCCACCGAGAAGGGGGACCCGGAGGCCGCCGACCCCAGGCGCGTGCTGGTGGAGCAGTTCGGGAACATGCTGGCCGAGCTGAGAGCCTACGGGGAGGGGCTGGCGGTGGTGGAGCAGATACCGACGAAGATTCTCCCCGACGCCATCAAGAACACCGCGACCAAGGTGGCCCACAGGCTCCCTGACCTGGCCGACAGGAAGACAATGGCAGGGGCGATGAATGCGACCAGGGAGCAGGCGGCGGTGCTGACTGCGCTCCGCCCTGGAGAGGCGGTAGTCAGCGTCGAGGGGCACCCGGTCCCCGCCAGGGTCGAGGTGAAGGAGGGCGTCTGGAGCATGCAGCCCCGGGAGGTGTCAGACGAGGACGTGGAAGAGTGCATGGCGATGTTCTACCGGAAGAACCCTGCCCCTGAGGCAGAAGACACCCTAGACGAGAAGACCAGAGCGCTCGTGGACTCGCCCAGGTTCAGGGAGGCGTTCCTCGAGGCGTACAGGGGGTGGGTGAAGCAGGGCCAGACCCAGGCGCTCAGGGACCTGCTGCTCTGGGAGGCACGGGAGATGACGAAGGACCAGGG
>JBJKSN010000064.1:0-6705 GCA_046703945.1 Nitrososphaerales archaeon
CATCAGGGCCGCGGTGACGAGGTCGGTGGGCGCCGAGAGACGGGTGGCCATAGCATTCTCCGGGGGCCTGGACAGCTCCGTCGTGGCGAAGTGCGCCGCGGCCGAGGCCCAGGTGGTCGCGTGCACAGCCCACGCGGACGGCTCCGGTGACGCGGTCCGCGCCCGCAGGGCGGCGGATGCCCTGGGAGTGGACCTCGTGACTGCCCGGCTCACGCCAGAGGCGGTGGCGCGGGAGCTCTCAGGGATGAGTCTTCCCTTCGAGGCGACTCTCATGGACAGGAGCCTCTGGTGCCTTTACTCCGTCGTCTCCCAGGCTGCGAGAGGCGAAGGGGCCCGCGTGATCCTCCTGGGCCAGCTCGCAGACGAGCTGTTCGGAGGCTATGCCAAGTACTCCACAGCCATGGCTGAAGAGGGTGCGGATGCAGCAAGGGCTTTGATGGACTCTGACCTGAAGGGATACGCCAGCAGAGGGAGGGTCAGAGACGTGAATGCGTGCTCCAGATGGATAGAGCCGAGGTTCCCCTATGAAGAGCTCGCAGGCTATGCCGCGACCATCCCGACGGCATACAAGCTGAAGGACGGAGTGAGGAAGGCGGTCCTGAGGAGGGCGGCGCTCAAGCTCGGCGTCCCCGAAGAGATAGCCGGAGAGCCCAAGAAAGCGGCCCAGTACAGCTCGGGGGTCCAGAAGCTTGTAGCCAATGCACCTTTTAACGGCCCCCTATGAAGGCAACCCATGATACCTTCGCCGCAACCAAAGGGGAAACTCGTTGGGTTCAAGCCGCTGCAGGAGAGGTTCAGCTACTACGCCCTGGACGACGGGACGGTGCTCGGGATCAAGCCAGCCATGGTGAAAGTCTACAGGCTACAGAACCCGGACAACAGCCTCGCAACATCCCCCGACGGGACTCCGGCTTACTTCTACACCACCCAGAACATAACCCAGGTGCTCACCCCCGATGAGTACAAGTCCTTCAAGGACGACGGCCTGACTGAATGAGTGGGGAACCCTACATCTCTTCGGAAGACTCTGCGCTCCTGAGAGGAGCACTGGCCGGATACTCTGGGGACAGCTGCCTCGAGATAGGCGCAGGGAACGGCGGGAACCTCATTGAGCTGGCCAAAAGATTCAGGGTCGTGGTCGGCACAGACCTGGTCAGGCCGTCCATGACAGACTGGAAGGGGAAAGCAGAGTTCGTTATCACGGACGGGGCGGCGAGCCTGCGCGGCTCACGCTTCGACCTGGTGGCGTTCAACCCGCCCTACCTGGGAGGGACCGGCACCGGGGACGTCGCGGTCGACGGAGGGCCAAGCCTGGGCGTCCCCCTGGCGTTCCTGTCAGAAGCGCTCCGCGCCGTCAACCCCGGCGGCAGGGTGGTCTTCCTGGTCAACGACGAGTTCGACGAGAGCCGGGCGAGGGCGGCGTGCGAAGAGCGGGGCTTCGGGCTCAGGCTGCTCGCATCGCGGAGGGTGTTCTTCGAGACGCTGTCGGTGTACGAGGCGGCACGACTCACCGGGGGCTGAGAGCGGCGGGACAACCCCGGGCGGCGAGGGGGTAAGGCGTAGGCTCACTTTTCGCGAAAACAGCCACCTAAGGCGTTAGGGAGCGCGTTCAAAGGGGGGTTATTTCCACTTCTGGGAATCGTCTTTCCGCATTATATACCCGTTCAGCACCCTAACCCGTTCAGTGATGCTGCGCCAGATAACGCTCCAGGTAAAGACGGAGGTCAAACTGCAGGAGGTAGCGAAGGCCAACGGCGTCAAACTGGGCATCGTGGACTGCAAGCCGTTCAACAAGACCGGGATGTCGCTGCTAATGGAGCTGAAGGGGGACCCCAGGAACGTCCGCTCCGCGGTCGCCGAGATCCGCAAGGCAGAGGGGGTCCGGCAGGCAGTCGAAGGGGAGATCGAGGGCGACTCGGTCCCGCTCCTGGTCGTCATGTCCAGGCCTGCGATATGCAGGGCATCCAACGACGCGGCGATAGTCTGCCTCGAATGCCCGTTGAACTCAGAGTCCCAGCCCGCTTCGTGGAAGCTCATAGTCAGGAAGACCAGCGACTTCCGGCAGGTGCTGTCGAGGCTCGAGGAGGAGGGTGTCGCGGCGAAGATAGAGGACGTCGCCCCACTGGAAAGGAAGGCCACCCTTACCGACCGGCAGAGGGAGATCATGTCGACGGCTGTGTCCAAAGGCTACTTCGAATTCCCAAGGAAGATCAGCCTCACGGGCCTGAGCGCGCTGGTGGGCGTCAAGCCTTCGACGCTCAGCGAGATACTGAGGAGCGCAGAGCGGAGGATAATGGCCAACGCCCTGGGCGTGTCAGTCCAGGAAGAATAGGACTGCCAGAGTCCAGGACACCGACCCTAGCCTTGCCGGGTCGCACCGCGGCTGCGAACCTTTTTGAGGAGTCCCCCGGTAGCCGAGTTCTCGTATTTTGAGTAGCTCGACATTGATGACGAGGGTGAACCGCGTCATCCAGCAGGGATACCTCGCCAAATGGGTGATGGTCGGCCTGCTGATAGGCGTCGTCGCAGGGGCGGGCGCCGTAGGGTTCTATCTGGCCATCGAGGGGGTGAACAACTACCTCCTTGGAGGTATAACCGGCTTCTTCCCCCCCAACCCCGCAGGCGAGAGCGCAGCTCCGATTTCCGTCCATCCAGACTACCTGCTCATCCCAGTCGCGACGATAATAGGAGGGCTCGTCGCGGGCTTCCTCGTATATCGTTTCGCCCCCGAGGCCGAGGGACACGGGACGGACGAAGCCATAGCCGCATTTCATCGGCGCGACGGCAAGATACGCAGGCGGATCCCCCTTGTCAAGGCACTCGCATCGGCGTTCACCATAGGCTCCGGCGGGAGCGGAGGCAGGGAAGGACCCACTGCCCAGATCGCCGCCGGCTTCGGCTCTTTCATAGGAGACATACTCAAGCTGCCTGTGAAGGACCGGCGCATCGCCGTAGCCGTGGGGATAGGGGCAGGGATCGGGTCCATATTCAAGTCGCCGTTCGGGGGCGCCATCCTTTCCGGAGAGATACTCTACAGCGGCGGGGACTTCGAGGTGGAGGCTCTGATCCCCTCGTTCATCGCATCGCCCATAGGATACATCATCTTCGCATCCTACACGGGGTTCACCCCCATCTTCGGGAGCGGCCTTCCCTACTCGTTCACAGAGCCCAGGAACCTGCTCATCTACGCGGCCCTGGGCATAGTGTGCGGGCTCGTAGGGAGGCTGCACACCACGACGTTCTACACCGTGAAGAGCCTCTTCGCAAGGATGCCCTTCACGAAGTACCTCAGGCCCGTGGTGGGTGCGGCGGTCGCCGGAGTCATCGGGATCTTCTTTCCACAGGTCCTAGGCCTCGGGTATGGGTTCCTTCAGATCCTGATCAACGGCAACGGGGTGAGCGGGCTCGCCCAGGAGAACTTCACACACCTGGCCATCCCCCTCTTCGCCTTCCTGGTGGCAGTGGTCTTCCTGAAGATCGTAGCCACCGCGTTCACCGTGGGGTCTGGCGGCAGCGCTGGGGTGTTCGCGCCCTCGCTCGTGATAGGAGGGTTCGTGGGAGCAGCGTTCTGGATGGCGGTCAACACCCTGCTCCCTGGATGGATTCCCATCCCGGCGCCCCTGGTCGTGGTGGGTATGATGGCGCTCTTCGGCGGGGTAGGACGCGTCCCCATCGCGGTGATGCTCATGGTGAGCGAGATGACAGGGTCTCTCAACCTCCTGGCCCCGTCCATGGTGGCCGTGGTCGCCGCCTATTTCGTGACCACCCCCAGGTACACCATCTACAGGAGCCAGGTCTCCAAGCGTTCCGACTCTCCCGCCCACAGAGGCGAGTACAACGTCCCTCTGCTCACCAAGATATTCGTCTCCGACGCCATGAACCAGTCTGTGTTCACGCTTTCGCCCGACGACTCCGTCGGCGCGGCCTACCAGGTGGTAGTCGGGAAGGGATACAGAGGGATCCCCATCGTAGAAGGGGAGAAACTTGTTGGGATCGTGACGGTGAGCGACCTGCTGAGGATCCCCCGCGAGAAGATGGACACGACCCCTCTGAAGGAGGTCATGACCCAGAACCTCCTGGTGGCGCACATCGACGACACCATACTCACGGCCCTCGAGACGATGACCAACCACGGCATCGGACGCCTACCTGTGATCGCCAGGGAGTCGGGGAAGCTTGTCGGGATCATCACCAGGACAGACGTCATAAGGGCGTATGAGAGGTCGATGGACCTCCTTTCGAAGTCGGACCCGACCTAGGGCCGGCAGGCCGCTCGTGGGCAGGCGGGCCCGGTGGGATTCGAACCCATGGTCTCCGAGGCTAAGGCCTCTTCAGCTCCGAAGGCTGACGCCTTAATCCGTGCTAGGCTACGGGCCCACAGGGGCGGGCCGGCGCCGGCTAATTAAGCCATGGAGGCCGCGATGTTCTCTTCGAACGGGGGGACCACCAGCCCCCTCTCGGTGATCACCGACGTCACCAGCTCGGGCGGGGTCATGTCGAAGGCGGGGTTCGACACGGGCACGCCCTTCGGGGCTATCCTCCTGCCTCTGATTTGCACCACCTCTTCCGCTCCTCGTTCTTCGATCGTTACCTGGTCGTGGGTCCTCTGCAGGTCGAAGGTGGACCGGGGGGCGGCCGGGTGGAAGGGTATCCCGTGCCTTCGGGCCAGGACGGCCTCCTGGTAGGTCCCGATCTTGTTGAAGACGTAGCCGTCCCTGGTAATCCTGTCCGCCCCCACCACGACCCTGTCCACCCTCCCAAGGCTCATCATGTGGCCTACGGCGGTGTCGGAGATCAGGGTGCAGGGGATCCCGTCGTGGGCCAGCTCGAAGGCGGTCAGTCGCGCCCCCTGAAGCGCGGGCCTGGTCTCCGGGACCAGGACCTTCACCAGCTTCCCCTGCTCCACGGCCGCCCTTATCACCCCCAGCGCGGTCCCGTAGCCGACCGTGGCCAACGACCCCGCGTTGCACTGGGTCAGCACCGTGTCCCCGTCCTCTATGAGCTCGGCCCCGACCCTTCCCAGCCTCCTGTTCACCTCCACGTCTTCGTCCTCCATCCGCTTCGCCTCCAGCCCGACCTCTTCCTTCGCGCGCTTCACAGAAGGCGCGGCCCTGGCCTTGGCCAGGACCCTGTCGATCCCCCAGAAGAGGTTCACCGCCGTGGGCCTGGTGGAGCGGAGCAGGGCCGCGCTCCTCTCCAGGTCGCGGAGTAGCTCTGGGACGTCGGTAGCCTTCGACCTGCGCGCGGCCAACGCCACCCCCATGGCCGCGGCCACCCCTATCGCCGGAGCGCCGCGGACCACCATGGTCCTGATGGCTTCGGCCACCTGCTCAGGCGTCGTATAGACGACGTAGGTCAGCCTGTTGGGGAGGACGGTCTGGTCTATCATCCTCACCCGCCCGTCTTCCCAGGTCACGGTCCTGAGCGAAAAGAAGTCAGCCACACCGGCGAACCTGCCGCAGCGCACTAAAGGGTTTCCGGAGCGGCGACCCAATCACCTTCAAATAGAGTGGTCGGAGCGTTCGGCATCGGATGGAGCAGGCGGAAGCAGGGGAGGATGTCAGGCCGTACAACGGCCTCTTGGAAGACGAGGCGGTGCAGGTCGTCGACAGGGAGCGGTTCGGTGAGCTCGAAGAGTCTGGGTACGGGTCGCGGGAGGGACGCCGCCTTACGCTCCGCGACTACGAGGCTCTCTACCTCCTCTATGCCGGCAAGCTCGAGGTGACTGAGGCGGGAAAGAAGGTAGGGTTCGACAGGATGGCGGAACTCTGCCAGGCGCGGGCCGGCGACTCTTGGACGAAGTTCATCATCTACCGCGACCTCAGGACGAGAGGGTATGTCGTGAGGGAGGGCTTCGGGTTCGGGACAGACCTCCGGGTGTACGAGCGGGGCGACTATCCCAAGAAGCCCGCGAAGTACGTGCTGTTCGCCCTGGACGAGGGGATTGAGAAGGGGATGTCAGAGCTCCAGAAGTCGGTGAAGGAGATGGCCAAGATGGGCAAGGAGGCCATCATAGCCGTCATCGAAAGGCGCGGAGAGGTAATCTACTACAAGGTCAGCAAGGCAAGGTTCTGACAGGATGAAGCCCGCGGGAGCCGTCGCGCTCATAAGGCCGGTGAACTGTGCCATGATCGGCTTCGCGGTCATAGTCGGCGCCTTCGTCTCCCGGCCGCCGTCTGTCTCGGCCTTCCAGCTCACCCTCGGGTTCCTGACCGGGTTCTTCATCTGCGCATATTCCATGGTGGTCAACGACGTCTATGACGTGGACGTCGACAGGGTCAACAGGCCAGACAGGCCGCTGCCCAGCGGGAGCGTCTCGGTGCCAGAGGCGAGCCGTCTTTCAGCGGCCGCCCTTGCCGCGGGGCTGGCTTGCTCTGTTCTGTCACTCGACCCCCTGGCGGTGGCCGTGGCGGCCGCCTACGCCTTCCTCTCGTGGCTGTACAACAGCAGGGCGAAAAAGACAGGCATCGCAGGGAACCTGATAGTGGCTTCGTCGCTGGCCATCCCATTCATCTATGGCGGGGCGGTGTCGCGAGGCTCTTTGCTCGGCTCCCTCCTCCTCCTGATGGCGCTCACGGCCTTCTTCTCGGGGGTGGGGAGGGAGGTGGTTAAGGCCATGGCCGACACAGAGGGAGACGAGAAGCGGCGCGTCAGGTCGGTGGCGATCTCGGCCGGCATGAGCACGGCCGCATTGGTGGGGGCCGC
>JBJKSN010000065.1:0-7953 GCA_046703945.1 Nitrososphaerales archaeon
CCGAGAAGCAGGGGAGGGTCGGGCTCCCCGGGCTCCCCAACGCCGTGAAGGGGGCGACCGCCTTCCGGCTCCCCCCTGAGCCCTCAGGCTACATGACCGTGGGCCACGCCATGGCTTTCACCATCAACTATCTCTACAAGGAGCAGTACGAAGGCGAACTCTGGCTCCGCTTCGAGGACACCAATCCGAGGAAGGTCCTCCCGCAGTACTACGACAGCTTCCGCCGGGGGATAGACTGGCTCTCGATAAAGTACGACCATGAAAAGAACGTCTCGGACGACATGGGGGTCATCTACGAGGCGGGGAGGAAGCTGCTGGAGATGGGGATGGCCTACGCGTGCTCCTGTGACGAGGCGAAGGTCAAGGCCCTCCGCTTCGAAGGGACGCCCTGCGAGCACAGGGGGAACCCTGTCGAGGCGAACCTGGCGGTCTGGGACGAACTCCTCGCGGGGAAGCACAGGGAGGGCGCCTACGTCGTCAGGTTCAAGGGAGACATGAAGAGCACCAACTACTCCCTCAGAGACACCAACCTGTTCAGGGTCATCACCCACCCGCACCCGCTCACCGGGGACAGGTACACGCTGTGGCCGACCTACGACCTGGCCAACGCGGTCGAGGACGAGATCTGCGGCATAACCCACGTCCTCAGGAGCTCGGAGTTCCGCACCGAGCTCCAGAGGCAGATACGCGAGGCTCTGGGCTTCAGGCACATCGAAGTCATCCAGTTCTCGAGGTTCAACTTCAAGGGGACGCCCGTCTCGAAGAGGCTGCTCCGTCCGCTCGTGGAGAAAAATGTGGTGTCGGGCTGGGACGACCCCAGGATGCCGACGGTCGACGGGCTCAGAAGGCGCGGCATCATCCCTGAGGCCATCAGGGAGTTCACCATCCAGGTGGGGTACACGAAGACCGAGCACGAGTACGACTGGAGCATACTCCTGTCGGTCAACAGGAAGCTCCTCGACCCGCTCTCCAAGCGTGTGTTCTTCGTCCCTGAGCCTGTGAGGCTGGAAGTGGATGGCGCGCCGAGCAGGAGGGTGACCCTCCCCTTCCACCCGCAGAAGGACCTGGGGAGCAGGACCATCGACGCAGAAGGCGAGTTCTTCGTCCCGTCGGCGGACCTCCGGGGGCTGAAGAAGGGGGCGGTGTTCAGGCTCATGGAGCTGTACAACGTCAGGCTGACGACGGACGGGCCTTCGCCCAGGGCCGAGTACGCCGGGGACGAGCTCATCCCAGACTCGAAGAAGCTGCAGTGGGTCGCCCGGCCGCACTCGGAGGCGGTGGTCACCGTCCCGGGAGAACTCTTCCTGGAGGGGGACGTCTACAACAAAGACAGCCTCAAGGAGATATCAGGATACGTCGAAGAGGCGGCCGCGGGCCTTTCGCCGGGGGACATCGTCCAGTTTCCCAGGTTCGGGTTCTGCAGGCTAGACGCTCCCGCGCAGTTCATCCTCGCCGGATGAGCGCCGAGACGAATTCACTGGCCAACCGTTTATATGCTGGCCGAAACTGGCCCGCCTGGGAGATTGTGAGATGACCCCAGACAAGAAGCCCTACTACATCAAGTTCGAGACTCCGAAGGAGATTTCCGAAGCGGCCTACGAGGTGTTGAGGCAGGCGTCTCGGACTGGCAAGGTCCGCAAGGGGACCAACGAGTCCACGAAGGCCATAGAGAGAGGGATGGCCAAACTCGTGGTGATAGCCGAGGACGTCACCCCTCCTGAGGTGGTCGCCCATCTGCCCATCCTCTGCGAAGAGAGGAAGATACCCTATGTCTTCGTGCCATCCAAGGACCAGATCGGTCCTGCTATCGGCATAGACGTCTCGACTGCGGCAGCGGCGGTCCTTGTGGCTGGCGAAGGCTCCCAGATTCTGGAACAGGTCACTCAAGAGCTTTCGAGGCTGAAGAAGACCGCATGAGCAAGAGAGAAGTAGAGACACTCACCCCGGCCGAGGTTGTCCAGATAGTCGGCAGGACTGGGGTGGCAGGCGAGATAACCCAGGTGAGAGTAAAGATACTCGAAGGAAAGGAGAAGGGGCGCATCCTCACCAGGAACGTGAAGGGGCCGATCCGCATGGCAGACGTGCTCGTCCTCAGGGAGACGGAGCGCGAAGCAAGGAAGCTGAAGTAGAGCCTTCGCCTGCCCCGGCCTGACGCACGCCGGTCTCAGGGCAGTTCCAGGGTAGACGCACGCTTCCGGCCGTTCTTGCTCTAGCTTCGGATGGTCTTCTCGAAGTCGGCCAGGTTGTGGGGCCTCGTATAGGTCCCATGGGTGACAGTGGCGATGTCCCTGAGCTCCTGAGACGCCTCGTTGGAGAGCTCTATCACGTCTATCTCGACCGGCGAGTCCTTCAGCTCCTCTGCTATGGTCTTGACGGGCTCCCTGTCGTTCCCCCCGTCGCTGATCAGCTTGATGACCCTCTCCTTCCTGATGGAGTCGGATATGCTCTCTATGCCATACTTGACCGCGTCGACCAGGGGACTTCCCCCCTTGCACTGCAGGTCCTCCAGGCGGTACAGCTCCAGCGTTGCCGGGGCCGGGTTCAGGGGAATCACCACTTCTATCTGCGTGGAGCCCGGGGTCCCCAGCAGCCTGTAGAACGACACGCCCATCCTGGTCGGCCAAGGGAAGTATGAGACCGGCCAGTGCTCCGCCACGAAGTTGAACAGCCCGGTCTTGACCATCTTCATCTTGCTCATGCCGGAGGAGTGCAGCTTCCCTCCCATGCTCCTCGAGCCGTCTATGACAAAGAGGAGGTCCTTGGCCTTGGACTCGTCGTAGCTCAAATCTGCACCCAGAATCTGACAAACGTATAAAAAAGATAGGTGTGGAGGTGAACCGTTGGCGTTCAGGGTAGCGAACCAGGCTCCGCTTGCGCCTAACCCGGTCATCATGGCTTGCATGGGCCACGCGGGTGTAGGCATCGGTGCCGAAGCCTATAGGTGGGTCCTCATCGACGTGGGGGCGGACCCTACCGCGCCGACCCTGAAAGGGGAGAAGCAGCAGTTAGAGGTCCTCCGGAGGTACGGAAGCACCATTCTCAGGTTCGGCGCATCGCTGCGCAAGGGGGAGACTCCCCTCGTGCCGAGGGCCCTCCTCGTAGACCTCGACCCGCGCTCGGCTAACCTCATACTGCAGTCATATCCGCAGCTCTTCGCCATGAAGGACAAACATGCCGTCTACGGCCTGGGAGGCGCTGCGAGGAACTGGGCCGAGGGGAGGAGCAGATTCAGGAACGAGATCGTGGGGAAGCAGGACATCGCATCCAGGATACAGGCAATCTCACCTGAGCCGGTCAGGGGCTTCATCGTCCCGTTCAGCATGGGCGGAGGGACAGGAGGTTCATTCTCATCCGAGTTCATGTCCTATGTCAAAGGGAACAACGCCCTCGGTCACGCGACCATCGCGACCTTCGGGATACTCCCAGAGTTCGGCTGGGACCCGGTCATCTACGGCCCCGCCCACATCAGCATCGTGCTCAACCTGGCCTATCAGATCAAATACTCCGACGCTCCTATCCTGATGGACAACAAGGAGCTCAGGTTCCAGGCGGACCGGCTGAAGGACCAGCTCGACGCGCGGTCCTCCATCGTCGACGAGCTCCCGAAACAGATTCGCGTCGGCTGGCACGACTACAGGGACAAGAACCTGCTGGCGGCCCACGTCATCGCCGAGTTCATGGACTCCTTCATCCGTGAGACGGAGTGGGACATGTCCAACTACAGGACCTGGCTGGCGGCGAGCAAGCCAAAGTTCGTGGTCCCATGGCTCCTGCCGCTGGTCCCGAAGGGAAGTTCGGAG
This sequence comes from Nitrososphaerales archaeon, assembly GCA_046703945.1. Taxonomy (GTDB): domain Archaea; phylum Thermoproteota; class Nitrososphaeria; order Nitrososphaerales; family Gagatemarchaeaceae; genus UBA183. The sequence continues at coordinate 3,801 of JBJKSN010000065.1, forward strand.
ATAAAGTCCATCGAGGAGGCTGTGGAAGAGGGGAACGACGGATTGCTCTTCAACCTCGAACAGGAGGGCGAGATGGAGAAAGGGAAGACTGACTCTGCCTGCGTCCTGATAAAGTGCGCCGGGAGCGTCGGCGCCGAGGAGAGGGAGTTCTTCAAGAAGATACTGAACGAAAAGTATGGCATCGAGGACAAACGAGTGATCTTCATCAAGATACCCACCATGCCCAACGAGCCCGCGTCGGCCCTCGTCCTCCTCAACGTGAGGGGGACAGGGAAGAAACTCCTGCCCATAGTCACCGAAGCCGAGGACGCCTGGGACTCGTACAAGGATGAATACCAGAACAGGGACCTGGCTCACGAGGAGTTCAAGAAGGCGGTCATCGAAGTCTCAAGCCACCTTGGTTAGGTAAGCGATGAACCTCACAGAACTTGAGGTTGCAGCCGGGAGGCTCCTGGAAGAGCAGAAGAGGCTCAAGACCATCGACAGCGAACTCGAAGTGCTGTCTCAGGAGATCAAGCAGGACCCCAAGCGGAACGAGAAGGACCAGGCGTTCTACGCCCTGATCGGCCTCGACTGGTCCGACCCGGGGCACCAGGACAGGGCGGCGACGCTGAAGAAGGAGCGAGACGACGTGCTGTCGTCCATCCGTGAAGTCCACGGCCAGATGTTCACCGGCCTCAGCTCTGACCGACTGATCGTCCCGCTGGACCCCACACCTGCGTCCGGAGGGGGGTCCTTCACCTTCAGGTTCAGATCCGGCGCGACATTCCCGAAGTCGGTCGAAGCGTTTTCAGCCATGCTCGGAATCTCGTCGCCGCTCAGGATGGGGGACGTGACAATCTACGAAGACAAGGTGGTGGTAGCCGAGTCGGACGAGTATTTTGCCAAAAAGAAGCTAGTCGACGCTTTCGAGGACCTGAGGAAGGCGGTCAAGCGGACGCTCTCCTAGACGAAGGACAGGGATGCTCCTACAAGAGTCCCGCGCGAGCGGGAGGCCAGGGGATTGTCAGCGGTAAAGCGGATAACGGGGTTCTTCGGGAAGGTGAAGGCGCCCCTCGGCCGGCTGTCGGGGCCGGGCTCGCCCACGGACGAGGATCTCATACTGGCCGTCATAAGCAGGATCGAGGTGCCAGGGGATGATCTTTCCGTCCCTGCGACCTTCGAAGACAGCGACACGGTCTATAAGAAACTGATGGCGCGCCTCGACTGGCAGCTAAAGACCTCGGGGCTCACCCCGGAGGAGCTCATCAGGTCCTATCCCAACGAAGTACGGTCGCTCCTCCTCTTCAAGTCCTACGAGAAGACGAAGAAGAAGAAAGACTCGACCATCTTCAAGGACAGGCTCGTCGAGATGGGCTTCAAGGCGATCCAGCCGGGGATCTGGGTGCTCCCTCCAACGAGGACGCCGCAGGGCCTCGAGTCGCAGGATGCCATCCGGCTCTGGTTCAGGCAGAACCTCGCCAAGAAGGTGCCGAAGAGCGTCGACTACGTCTTCCCGTTTATCGCTTCCGTCGACCTGAAGAGGATGATTTCTGAGCGGAGGGGGATACGGAAAATGCCCATGGCGAGGACCCTGTTCGGGACCCTCTCTCTCGAGGAGGTGGCTCCCCCGAGCCACCTCTACGCCGCCATGAAGGCGAAGGGGCGGTCCGTCAAGGAGATCATCATGGCCGGGGACATCCCCCTATTTTCCAGTGCTTTCGCCGAAGAGAAGGAGCTCGAGGCGGTCAAGTTGAACGAGCTGGAGATAGGAATGAGGCTGAGAGGGGCCACCGGCCTCGGGGCCGTGAACCTGGAAGACCTGGCTAACCTGGGCCCCGAGACCCTGGCGAAGGCGCTCGAGGGGTTTGTCCCGCACCCGAAGGACTTCGGTCAGAGGCTCATCGTAGAGGCCCAACACTGGATGAGGCACCTCGGGGGGACCGTCCCGTCGTGACCCGCCCCGTGACCTTGCCTCCTGCGCGCCGCCGCCGTCTTTATATCCAGAGTTTCAAAGGGCCACCGAAAGGTCGAGGTGCGGTAGCCTGAAATGTACGTCCCAAAGAAATGCGTCTTCTGTGGTAAAGAGGTTAGGCTCGGTTCGGGCATACTCTACGTGAAGAACGACGGCTCCACCAAGTCCTACTGCTCTTCGAAGTGCAAGACCAACGACCTGAAGCTCGGCCGGGACCCGCGTAAGCTGAAGTGGGCGAGGAGGCCGACCAAGAAGTGAGCGCCTCCGAAGAGACCCTGGTCGTGGTGAAACCGGACGGCGTGAAGCGCGGTCTGGTGGGGGAGATTCTCGGAAGGTTCGAGAGGAAGGGGTTCGCGGTCAAGAGGCTCCACATGCTGACCATGTCGAAGCCCCAGGCCGAAGAGTTCTACAGCGTACACAGCGCGAAGCCCTTCTTCGGGGAGCTGGTGTCCTTCATCACCTCCGGTCCGGTGGTGGGCGCAGTCCTGTCAGGGAGGGACGCGGTGGCGACGGTGAGGAGGATGGTAGGAGCGACCAAGAGCTGGGAGGCGTCCGCAGGGACCATAAGGGGGGACCTGGGACTCGGGCTGACTGACAACTGCATACATGCTTCCGACTCCGCCGAGAGCTTTACGAAGGAGAGCGCGGCTTTCTTCGGCAAGACGACAGGGTGAGGCCGCCTTAGGGAACTGGATGGGAGATGTCGGAGCAAGGGCGGATGCGCCAGCCTGTAGTCGTCATCCTGGGGCACGTGGACTCAGGGAAGACGTCAATCGCTGACTGCCTGAGAGGGACGGGGGTCCAGGCCAGGGAAGTGGGCGGAATCACCCAGGAGATAGGCGCGAGCTTCTTCCCCATGGATACGCTCAAGGCCATTTGCGGCCCGCTCCTGGACAGGGCCGGGGGCGAGCTTCAGATCCCCGGGCTCCTCATGATCGACACCCCGGGCCACGCCGTCTTCTCGAACCTGAGGCTCAGGGGAGGGTCGGCGGCCGATATCGCGATACTCGTGGTAGACGTCCTCAAAGGGCTGGAGAACCAGACGCTGGAGAGCATCGACATACTGAAGCAGAGGCACGTCCCCTTCCTGGTCGCCCTCAACAAGATAGACATGATCAGCGGCTGGAGGAAGGGGAGCAAGGGCCCCCTGCTGCAGGTCATGAAGGACCAGGTCCCTTCCTGGGGGGACGAGCTAGAGGAGCGCCTTTACAACGTCGTGGGGGGGCTGAACCGCCTCGGCTTCCAGTCGGACGCCTACTACAGGGTCAAGGACTTCCGCCAGCAGGTGTCCATCGTCCCGGTCTCAGCTAGAGCCCCTGTGGGGATGCCCGAGATGCTGGCGATGCTTATCGGCCTCGCGCAGCAGTTCCTCAAGGATAAGCTGAGCGTGGCAGAGGCCCCCTCGGCGCGGGGGATCATCCTGGAGCTGCAGGAGGAGGTGGGCATCGGCCAGACGGCGAACGTTATACTCACCGAGGGGACCCTGAACGTCGGGGACTCGATATCCCTGGTCCGCAGGGACGGCGCCTTCAGGTCCAAGGTGAAGGCACTGTTCATGCCGAAGCCGCTGGACGAGATGCGCGACCCCCGGGACAAGTTCACCCCGGTGGATTCGGTCTACGCCGCGGCCGGAGTGAAGCTGGTCTCCCCGGACCTCGGAGGGGTGGTCGCCGGGACCTCGGTGGCGTCCTTCTCCACGGAGGGGGAGTTCCAGAGCCTGAAGTCAGAGATGGAGAAGGAGCTCTCCAACATCGTGGTAAGGACCGACAACATGGGGGTCATAGTGAAGGCTGGGAGCATCGGCGGGCTCGAGGCCCTTCTCAGAATGCTGGAAGAGAGGGGGGTGCCCGTGAGAGAGGCTGACATAGGCGACATCTCGAAGAACGACATCGTCGCCGCGCAGGTGGTAGGGGAGCACGACCCCTACCTAGGCGCGATCCTGGGCTTCGACTCCAAGGTCCTCCCCGAGGCCAAGGAGTACACAGGGTCGAGCCCCATAATCGTCTCCTCCATCATCTATGAGGTCATCGACAACTATGTCAACTGGGCCACGGCGAAGAGGGACGCGGACGAGAAAGCCGCGCTCTCGGGCCTGACGAGGCCCTGCAAGCTCAAGGTCCTCCCAGGCGCCTTCTTCAGGCGCAACGACCCCGCAGTCTTCGGGGTCAGCGTGGTGGCCGGGCACCTCCGCCCCAAGGT
>JBJKSN010000066.1:0-6065 GCA_046703945.1 Nitrososphaerales archaeon
GGCCAAGGGACTCGCCCTCTCCGCGAAAAAACCGAAGATCCTCACCATGGAGATGGTAGACCGGGCAGACATCGTAGTCACCATGGGGTGCTCGGTCGAGAGCGTCTGCCCGAGGCCCATGCTCGACAGGATGCGGAAGAAGGTGGTCGACTGGGGGCTGGATGACCCGAAGGGGAAGCCGCTCCCGGAGGTGAGGGCGATAAGGGACGAGATCGAGCGTAGGGTCAGAGGGCTAGTCCGGCCCTCCGTGTAGCCCCTCCCAGGACCAGGGCGCCGCCTCGCTCCTTCCGTCTGCGCGGCGACGGCTGGTCGCAAGTTAATGAGGGGGCGCCCTTTGGTGCGCTCCATGTTCGTCTGCAGAGACCACCTGGAGTGTCCGCAGAGCAAGGCCTTCGACGAGCACTACCACTCGTTCGAGAAGTGCAGCGCCTGCGGGAAGATGACCACCTGCGCCGAGTGCCTCTGCGGCCTGGGCCGGAGCTGACAGAGGGGGGGCTGGCGGCCCTGGCCGGACGTCCCCGAGCTGCGGGGCGCTGAGGCCTCAACCCGCAGAACCCTTATCACCTAAGCCCAGCATGCCGCTCTCATGAGCACCGGAGCGCCCGAAGTGATCCTGGCTCAGGAACAGGGAGCCGAGATGCGGGCCGGGGGCGCCTCGAAGGAGTTGAAGGCAGAGTTCGGGGCGGGCGTGAATGAGGGCACCCTCGTCTTGACCAACAGACGGCTCATCTTCGTCTGCACCAACGACAAAGGCGAGGACCTGCCAGTCGGGTTCTTTGCGGAGCACCTCCTCCTCTACTCCGAGGTGGAGGACCTGGGCGACATCCCCAGCAGGGCTCCGAACGTGTTCATCCCCCTCGACTCGGCGTCGGTGAAGGGCCACAAGGGGGGCCTCGGGCGCCCAAGCCTCCAGGTCTCGTGGGCGGACCAAGACGGAGCACATGAAGCCGTGTTCACGGAGACGCTCACCGGACGGAGGAAGGCAAACCTGAGCGACTGGGCCTCGACCATCGAGGGCATGAGGCACGGGACCAAGACCCTGGTGTCTCTCCCCCCTCTCCCGCCGACCGACTCGCTCGAGGGGAAGGTGATGCACGTGCTGGCCGACATGCAGGAGAAGGGCACGCTGGAGATCGAGGAGTCCGTTGAGCAGGAGTACAAGGTCGACCTCGACCCGGACCAGGTCCAGGCGGCCTGCGACACCCTTTCCGCGCAGAAGCTCCTGGTCCGCCTCCCGGACCCGAGCGGGGACGTCTTCTACAGAAGGGCGTCACCCCTGGGTGAAGATGGGCTATCGAGCTGACACGTCCCCGACGCACCAGCCCTTCAGGGGAGTTGAAGGGAGGAAGCGCGGGATTTCAACCGCGTTGCAATAAGTAGCCCAGAGACTCACCCGCCGCCCTCATGCAGAAGCTCTCAGCGGTATCGATGGCAGCCCTCCTGGCCATCGCCTGCTTCCTGGCGGTCAGCATCTTCATCCACCCGAGCAGCGCTGGACCCGCCCGGAGTTCAGCCGGCTCGGGCCCGAATGGCGCAACTACGACCGGTTCTACCGGGGGTCTCCTGACCCAGCCTCCTCCGACCCAGAGCGGAGGAAGCGACGACGGCGGCGGAGACAGCTAGGCTCGGGGCTCGCGTTGAACGGGCCCCTCATGCTGGGTGAAGCCTTCGGATTCTCTGCGCTGGGATTCACTGGTGCCTCCGCAATGATAATGATCTTCAGGGCAAGGCTTGTCAGGGCGGTCGGAGGGCCGGCCAGGCTCAGGTCCATCCACGTGTCTGTCTCCCTGATGGCTGCGCTGTCCATCGCCGGTCACGTGTACATCCTCTTCCTCCCGCCTACCTCGGTGCCGGTGGATTTGGGTTACGCAGCGGTAGCCCTGGGGTTGGTGCTCTGGATGACCGGCGTCGGCTTCCTTGAAAGGAACCGAGACTCCTTCTTCCTGCACGGGGCCCTGGCCGTCGCCCTCGTCTCCTTGGTCACGGTCCACGCGGCGGCGTCAGGGACGAACATCCCGCTCCCGGCGTCCCTGGCCGCGCTGGGAGCGGCGTCCGTGGCCGCGTTGGCCAATGCCGCCTTCCATGCCAGGAAGTTGCTCCAAGCGCCGGGGAGAAAGTGAATGGACAGGCGAGAGTTCTTCCGCAGGGCCGGCCTGGTCGCGGTCTTTGGGGCTGTCAGCGCGGCATCTTTCTTTGAGGCGGTGGCCAAACTAGACCAGTCCAAGCCTGTCTCAGTCCTCACTTCAGGGGGCCAGATGCAGGCACCACAGGCCCCTGCAGGAATGCTCTACGTCGCGCCCCTGTCTGGCCTGGCGGGGACGACCTTCGCATACTTCAGTCATCCGACGAAGGGACTCTGCATACTGGTCGACTATGGCGGCCAGTGGAGGGCCTTCAGCGCCATCTGCACCCATGCAGGTTGCACGGTCCAGTTCACCGGGTCGGAGATCTACTGCCCGTGCCACTCAGGCTCGTTCAGCCCCGTGAACGGAAGCGTTCTCGGCGGGCCGCCGCCTATCCCCCTGCCTGAGCTGGCAGTCCAGATCCAGGGCGGAAACCTCTACGTCGCACAGTAAAGTCCCCTAAGGTCCCCTATGAAGTCAAACACAAAAACGGAGGAGTGACCCGTGGAGTCCACGGGCCACTTAATCTTCTGATCCGTGAAGTACGCTGCAGCTTGTTGGAGTCACCGGTAGGGCGCACGACAGCTGTGGGTTGGCCCCCTGTGACGCGATGACGTGGATGGTGTATACCTGGCCGGAAAGGGTGGATGGGACAATGACAGCTCCGGACTGACCGAGCGGGACCTTACCGACGAAGGTCAGGATCACGCACTGGTCTGCCGCGAGGGTCAGGCCGTGGGGCCCGTTCTCGCCAGAGTCGCCGGAGACGAGCTGCATCTTCAGCGCGACGCATCCCGTACCTGACACTGTGGAGTTGATGGGGGCGAAAACCAGCTGGTTCGCGCGCTCCGACTCACAGTTCTTCCCTTGGTGACTGTCGCGGCTCTGGTTGCTTGACTTGGCGTTGTCGCTCGAGTTGGAGCCGTGGGTGGTTGTGGTCTGGGTGGTGTTGGTCGAGGAGTCTGAGTTCCCCCCGTTCTGGGAGGGGCCGTTGTGGGACTCACCGTTGTTCTGCACGCACGAGGCTCCGGCAACCGTGAAGTTGCCCTGGACCCCGATGGCGTTGAGGACCACGGAGATGGTTCCGGTGTTATTGACCTGGATGGAGATGGTGGTCACGTTCTGGCTGACCGAGAAGGCGCTGAGCTTCGCGCTCAGGTTGCCCTGGGCGTGCTGGAGCTGGTTTTGATCCTCCGAGTTGAGGTGCTGTCTGAACCCTATCTGGTCTTCACCGCTGTTCGAAGTCCCTGTCTTGATGATCCCCACCGAAGACGGGATCATCTGGTAGCCGGTTGACGTGCTGACTACCACGGGGTTCAGCTGGAGCAGCGCTACGCCGTTCCCTGAGAGGGGCGTCGGCCTCGCCAAGGCGACCGTCAGAGTGCTCCCGCCGGTGGCGAGGGCAACGGTAGAAGTGGTCCCGTTGACGTCTATCTTGATGCTGCTCACGTCGAGGGTGAATGAGTAGATGGTGGACGCGTTGGGGAGCTTCGCCAAAGCGATGGTCTGCGAAATGTTCTGAAGGCTGAGAAGATCAATGGTCGCGTTCCCGCCCTGGGGGGTCACCGACACGGTCGTGAGGTTCTGCTGGCCGCCCGACGTTGGCTTCCCGATCAGGAGGCCTATGGCGGTGTAGGTCAGGTTGAGGGATGTAGTCCCCTTAGGGACGGTCGGCGGGTCGGTGAGCTGGATGGCCAGCTGGGCGGAAGTTCCGCCCTGGGCCCCAGACGATCCTGAACTGGTAGGTGTGAAGTTCACGCCTAGGTAGAGCGTTGATGAGATTATGATGATAGCAGCGACCGCTACGGCGGCCGCAGTGTACTTGATTGCTTGTTTTCCTACGGACATCGGGCCATCCTGCCCCACGGAGGCGTGATATTGCTAGGCCTTTGAACCCCAGCCAGGGGGTCCTGGGGAGGCCTTTCAAGGGGTTTGAACGCCCGTTTCATCGTGCAAGGGCGCTCACTTCCAAGAGGCCAGACGCCGCCACACCCTGACCGACTCGTACCACACCACGGCGACAAGGGCTATGGACGACGCTATCAGCAGGGGGACGTAGGACGCCGAGGCATAGGACATGACCGAGAAGTACCCCACCAGCAGGGTGAACAGGACCGAGACGAAGAGAAGCTGAGGGACGACCAGGGCGCCCACCTTCACGTATCCTTCGAGGATCTGCCCTGTGGCGTCCTTCGCCGCCAGGTACCTCCCGTAGTTGTCCTGGGCGGCATACCCTCCGTCGATCAGGCGCTTCAGGTGGTATGAGGCGAGCGACGCTGTGGAGAACCCAAGGCTGGACTGTACGTCCTTCAACTCACAGGGGCCGTGCTGGAGGACGTAAAGGTACACCCTGAGAGTGTTTCCCCTGATCTCCAGGCTGGACCCCGGGGCCCGCTTGCTCAACTTGCTGGGGCTCCCTGCCCCAACCGCGATTTAACATTAGAGCCTCGGCCTGGGCCGGACGGCGCCTCAGGCCCCGTGTTTCTGAGCCTTTGAACGAGCGGAGGGGTGCCAGAGGGCCCGCGAACCCCGGAGTGCGCATCTCGGACCCACGTGCTCGCGTGCCAGGGTCACCCCTGTGGTCCGTCGAGTCGTCGCGCGGCAAGGACGAGCGCTACCGCAGCCACGGCCGCCCCGGCCGCGAAGACTCCCTGGAGCCCCGCCACGGGTATCAGGACCACCGCCATGGCGGGGGACAGCACCTCAGCGGCCCCGGACGACGCCTGGAACGCGTAGCTGGCGTTGATGACTTCTCCTGACTCGACCGACCTGAAGGCGAGGAAGTTCGTGAGCGGGAAGACCATGGCGTGGGGGACGCTGAACAGGAGCATCCCTGCCACGAACACGGGCCAGGACGGCGCGAGGGCCAGGCAGAGTGCGGACGCAACCAGGGTGCCGACCGAGGCCAGAAGCAACCTGCCATGGTTCCTGGCGCTCCGGATGGATGCGTAGCGGACCCCGGCCGACACCAGGAACACCAAGGTGAAGAGAAGGAATGCTCCCCCCGGGGAGAAGCCGAACCTCTCCTCGGCGTAGACCCCCCCGTAGGAGAGGAACACCGGCAGGAGGAGGGAGTAGAGGAAGTTCACAGCGAAGGCACGTCTGAACCGCGGCTTCAGCAGGGCCCGGGCCCAGCCTGTCACCGAAGGGGCCGGGGGCCTCGGACGACCCGCCAGGCCGCCCCTCCCGGCCCAGGCGCCGACGACCCCCAGGATTGAGAAGAGGGCGAGGGCTTCGAAGACGCCGGGGAAGCCGTACGAGTCGTGGACCCCGTAGGCGACCAGGGGGCCGAGGACCAGCCCGACCCCGAGAGCCGTGGAGTAGATCCCGAGGCCTGTGAACGGCAGCTCCGGAGCCGAGTCAAGGTGCATGACCGCGGAGAGGAACGGCTGGGGGAGCCCCATCCCCACCCCCGCCGCCAGGACCCCCAGCGAGAGAGGGGCGTAGGGAGCGTTCAGACCGAGGAGGGACATCGAGGCCCCGAGGATTATGAAGCCTGCCGCCGTGGACACAGACTGGTCCCTTATGGCTAAGGTGGCTGCGGCGGCGCCGACTCCGTTCCCCAGCCAGAGGAGGACCACGAACACCCCGGCCTCGGAGGTGCTCGCGCCCTGAGAGATCGCGTACAGGGGGACCACTATCGCCAGGGAGGACGTCAGGACCCGCAGGGCCAGGGCGATGGTGAACCCCGGCCGCATGTAGCTCTGCCTCGAAGGGGAGGTCAACCGGCCCCGCGCTCACTCCCCGAGGCGGTACACCTCTCTGAGCGACCGACCCACCCTCTCGGGAGAGAAGAGCGACTCTGCCCGTTTCTTCGCCTGCCTGCCCATGGCCTCCCTCAGCGGGGGGTCGTCGACCAGCCTCTGCATGCTCTCTCTCAGGCCCTCCTCGTCCCCCACCTCGGAGAGGAGCCCGGACACCCCGTCCTGGACCACCTCGGCT
>JBJKSN010000067.1:0-2748 GCA_046703945.1 Nitrososphaerales archaeon
AGATGGTCGGCTCCAGGTGAGGGCCCCGGACCCAAGGCGGCTCCTGTGGGTCGTCGTGGCTGAGATAGCCCTCTACGTGGCCCTGGACGCCGTGGCCCAGGCCGTTGATAGAAGCATGCCCATCTAGGACACGCCTCCTTTAGGAGCGTTGGCACCTTCCTCAGTCCCACCTGCTTTGGTCGTGTCGGCCACGACGTTGCCATGCCACAGGTATTCATCCCTCACAACGTGCCAAGAGGCGTCCTCACTCACGGAGAACGGTCGTCCGCAAAGGCGCGAACCGCGACAGGCTATGGCCAGGCTGGCCAGCCGGTTCCTCTCGTAGTCCGCGCCGCATGTTGGGCACACGCTGACCCTCCAGCGCATGTCTGACGGGATCCGAGTTGGGTGCTCTATCCTTCCACCGCATACGGGACATCTCGACGAAGTCCCTCTCGGAATTGCATACAAAGCCGCCTTTGGCGACTTGTAGTCAACCATCACTTGCGCCATCCTGTAGGGCCAGCGGTTCAGGCGCGTCCTGAACCTCCTCCCTCCGGTCTTCTTGTTCTTGATGTGCTTGAGGTCTTCGAATATGAATGTGGCGCCGGGATACCTTCTGACCAAATCGGTTGTCAGTTTGTGTAGGGCGTCATTGATTCGGCGTCTCTGCCTCCCTCTCGTCTCTTCCAGTTTCGTGGCTCGCTTCTGCGGGTTCCTCACATGGAGCTGCAGCCGTCTTCGCCTCCTCGAAAAGGAGTCCTGTATATGCTCGACACTAGCCGTTGGTATCGTGATAGGGTGGCCCAGCTGTCCATTGTTTATGGGCGTGCAGTCTATGGTCGCGAAGTTCAGGTCGACGCCGACAAGCGGGTCGCCGATGGGCTTGGTGGCGAGCCCGTCGACGAATGTCAGGAGGAGCCTGCCGTCCGTCAAGGTTATCTCACCAAGCCTTCCCTGTGAGTACACATCCCACTTCTTGTGTGCGGGTTTGAAGTGGATGTACTCGTACTCATGGGGTCTTGTCGTGACCCTGATGGTCACCCGGCCGTCTTCTTCCTTCGTCATCTTGAACAGCTCGCCGTCTATCCTCATTGACAGCTTCTCCAGAGTTGGCAGCGCCAGCTTCTTGTGCTTCTTCCGATAGGCCCGGAGCAAAGCTACGGCCTTGCTGCAGGCCGGATTGATATGGTGACGTGCGTACGGCATCGAAGATATGAACCACGGCCGGACCTTCTTTCGCAGCCTGATTGGGCTCGGAATCCTCCCGTCGTCGAGTCTCGCGTCGACTAGAGCATAGGCGAGCGCCATCCTGGTCGCGTCGCGCATGTCGGCGAGATAGGCGAGGATTTGCGGGCTCGGTTCGTACCTGACCACGATGGTCCGCTTCTGCCCAAGAGATTTCCAGACGTGGTTCATTTTTGCGCCGCCTCTAGCGCTCTCTTCGCCCTGTTCTTCGCAGACCTCTGACCATAGAGTCTCGCGCAGAAGCTCGTCAAGACATCGACCATATCCTGGACGAGGTCTGTGTCCAGCTCCTGTTCGTTGATTACCCTCAGCTCTCTGTTGCTCGCCCTCAGGGATGCTTCGATGTAGTCCGCTCCGAATCTGGCAAGGCGGTCCCTATGCTCCACGATGATGATGGAGTGAGACGGGTTCTCCAAAATTCTCAAGAGACTCTTGCGATGACCGTTCAGCCCAGAACCGACTTCTTTGAACTCCTCCACCACGTGGATGCCACTCACCGCAGCGTAATCGCGGAGCCTGTCCAGCTGCCGTTCCAGGTCCTCCTTCTGGTCGCTCGAGGAGACCCTTGCATAAAGGACGGCATCGTTCGTCCTGCTTGGAAGCTCGTGCACGAGAATGGTGCCGGTCGGAAGCTGTTCTACAGGGCGTGGGAACTTCCCGCTCCTGAAGAGGCGGTAGGCGGTCTTGTAGTCAATTCCGTTCTGTCTTGCCCAGTCTGCCAGCTTCACATTATACTACCTGTGCTCTGTATTTAACACCCAATCAAAAGGCAATTTCTGGGTACAGATGGTACTAGAATCGTTCAACGGTTCAACCCCTCCAGGAGCCTGTCTCCCTCGGAGGAGTAGCGTATCCTGACCCCGAACCCAGACCCGTCGCCGAAGTGCCCGCGTATCATCTCCCCCCTGTACCCGACGCAGAGGACAATGTCGTCCACCCCGCGGCTCGCCAGGAGCCCCAGCTCGTAGTCGAGGAACGGCTTCCCGTTCACCGGGGCCATGGCCTTCGGGACCCGGTCCGTGGTCTGCCCCGGCCTCGTCCTAAGGCCCCCGGCGAGCATCGCGGCCTGCATGCTCTCGACCTCTATGAGAGCCGCAGGGCCTCAGGCGCCTGCCGCTTCAGCCCCGGGACCCTCTCGAAGACCGCGTCGGTGGAGAGGATGGTGTGGTCCGGGACCGACGGCGAAAGCGCCGTCGCTGCGTAGAGGGCGTCGAAGACGGATGATATCCTGTAGGTTTCGGCCAGGTGCAGCGCCGAGAGGTATGTCTCCACGTCCGGGTTCACGAGCTTCAGGTTTTTCATGGTGGCTATGCGGGCGAAGTCGGCGAGTATGGTGCGCATGGGCGCGTGCTCCGAGAACACGTAGTACATCTCGTGCAGCGTGGCCGCCGAGCAGGCGGTCTCCCCGAGCTTCCCGGCCTCGATCGCGCCGACCACCCGCTCCGCAGTCGGCTTGAGCCAGTCTTCCTTCTTGAGGTACGCGATGAGCATGTCCGACTCGATGAGCACCCGAAGTCACCT
>JBJKSN010000068.1:0-16133 GCA_046703945.1 Nitrososphaerales archaeon
TGCTCGGTGCCGCGGTAGCTCAGCCTGTCCTGACGGGGTTATGGAGAGCATCCGGCTGAAGACCGGAGTGTCGTCGGCTCAAATCCGACCCGCGGCATCTTATGCATCACGTAAGAACTCGTGGCGACTATTGGTTACGCCCCTCGGGACCGCATGAATAGGTTAAGAGAGCGGCTTCTGTCAAGCATGAAGCGGGTGGAGCAGGACCAGGCTTGAGCAGGCCGAACTTGATTCGTTTCGCGGCGTCTGTCGTAGCCTGCGAGGCGGCGGGCATCATTGGTTCCGTGTTTACGACTTCCGCCATTCCCAATTGGTACGCGGCGCTCCAGAAGCCGTGGTTCACGCCTCCGAATTGGCTCTTCGCGCCCGTCTGGCTGACGTTGTACTTCCTAATGGGGGCGACACTGTATCTTTTGTGGGGGAAGCGGCCCCAATCGGGACAAGCGCTCGCCGCGTTCGCCGTCCAGCTGGCGCTCAACGTCGCCTGGTCAGTGGTCTTTTTCGGGGCCCACCAGTTGTTCTATGGGTTCCTGGTCATAGCCGCGCTCTGGTTGGCGATACTGGCTACTACAGCCTTCTCCTACCGAGTTTCGAGGAGTGCCGCGGCGCTCCTGATTCCGTACATCGCGTGGGTCACGATCGCCTCGGCGCTGAATTACTATGTCTGGGTGCTTAATGTCTAGAGCGACAGGTGCGTCCGCTGGCAGACTGCCGCTTCCAGTCCGATCCCGCGGCACGCCCTCTATCGCACATGGTTCATTGCGCTCAGCTGGAAAAAAGCCCCTTTCGCATAGGACCGAAGGCGCCTCAGACTCTCAGTGCAGCCTTGGTCTCAAAGAACTCCCCATAACTCACCACCTGTTCTCTGACTTCGGCCATCTGTCCTGCGCTAAGCCTTCGGAAGGGAGTCAGGGCGATGGCTAGCCCCGCCTTGGTGTTCGCTCGTTTCCACGTTCCCGCCACCGTTCCGTCGATCACCATCGTCGGGAGGAAGATCCCGTTGCTGTGCACGACCGCCGTCTTGGCGGTGCGCATCCAGCCCTGCGTCTTCTTGCCTCCAAGGGGCGCCGTCCTGTCTTCGTACGCGACGAGATACTCGTCGAAGGCTGGGAGCAGGTATGCTGAGTGTCGCCTCGCTGCAGGCCCTCCCAGCTCTCCCGGCATGTAGTACGTGGTGCCGTCGACGACGGCGCTTCTGAGCCTGGATGACGCCTTTTCCAGTCCGAGCCGCACTTCCGACACCCTGAGGCCTGACCACCAGGCGGCGTCCTTGGCCGTAGCCGGCCCATGGCTGGAGAAGTATCTGACCAGGATCTCGACCAGCGCCTCTTCGTGACCGAGGGGCGCAGACCTGGGGAGCCACTCTTCGGAGAGCACGAAGGTCGGTTCCTTGCCGTCATGGGGGCCGAAGCAGATCAAGCCGTCCCAGGCGGCTCTGTAGAGCATGTGATAGCCGAGGTTGTTCGAGGCGGGCACTCCGCCTTTCTCCATCACCCGATGCATCTCAGACCGGCTCAGGCGCTTGCCGCCCTGGAGCGCCCTGTGGAACAGAGACTTGGTCTTTCTCACGGTCTCGTCCGACAGGCCAAGGTGGCGGTCCCGGGCCTCGGCCGTGTGGACCAGGCGCGGGGAAAACAGCTTCAGCATCCACGCTATGTCTGAAGAAGCCGCGAAGTGGAGGGTGCCTCTCATCAGCCAGGTCCTCGCGATCTTCCTCTCGACTACTGCACCCTCGACGTCGGACTTCGTGGCTGCCCTGCAACGCAGCCCGATGGCCCAAAGGGCGGCAGCGTAGTCCTGCGCCTGGACTGCGCCAAGGCGCCTCAGGACCTCCTCCGGGTTTGACATCTTCGATGAGATTCCCTGGTTCGACAGCCTCTCGTCCAGGATGCCTTGGATGTCCATGGCGCGGGACTGCGCTCGCTCGACCGGGAGATATACGTGGCGTCGGCTCGTCAGGGTTGCGCTGCTACACTTCTCGCCTGGAACTTCGGTCTTGCCGTCGTGCTAAGAATTGAGCCAAGGTACGAAGTCCGGTCTGCGGCGCCCCACTGGTCCCCCGCCGGAGAGCTGCGGACATCACATCGGCGCCCATTCCAGGTGGCCAGATTATGGAATGCCTTAATACGCTTGGGCCACCCGAATTTCCTGGATTCGATGAGCAGGGTCATCGAGATACAAAGCCTGACGAAGATCTTCGGCGAGAAGCTCATAGCAGTAAACAACCTGGACCTTACAGTCGAGGAGGGGGCCATCTACGGTCTCCTGGGTCCCAACGGGGCCGGGAAGACGACGACCATCAGGCTGCTTCTTGGACTGATACGGCCGTCGGCAGGCGAAGTCAAGGTCTTCGGGGAGAAGATGACGCCGAGCGCCTCCAGCTTACGAATGAAGATCGGCTACCTTCCCACCAATCCCAAGTTCCCTCCGAGGATGACCCCTATCACCTACCTGGACTTCGTGGGGAGGCTCTTCCATCTCAGGGCAGAGGAAAGAAAGGAGCGGCTCTCTGCGCTGATACGCGCCGTCGGACTCCTGGGCGACTCCGGGAGGGAGATCCGCACCTTCTCCACCGGGATGCTCACCCGCCTCGGACTCGCGGCGTCGCTGATGAACGACCCGGAGCTGCTGGTCCTGGATGAGCCCACGTCAGGGCTCGACCCCAGCGGAAGGAGGTCGACGCTTGAGCTGATCGCGGAACTGGGCAAGGAGAAGACGGTCGTGGTGTCGTCTCACATTTTGAGCGACATCGACAGGATATGCACCGACGTCGGCGTGATGAGCGAAGGGAAGTGCGTCTTTTCTGGCTCCGTCAAGGAGATCAAGAAGGGGACGCGCAGCCACGTCATCAGGCTGGAGCTGGAAGGCGACGTGGACAAGTTCTGCCGGGCGCTGAAGGGCGCCAGATGGGCCGTGGGCCACGAAAAGTGGGGAGACTTCGCTGTGGATGTCGCCTTCGACCCTGCGATGCCGATGGCAGAAGCGGTCAGGGAGGCGGCGGACCTGGTCGCTTCAAACGGGCTGGACCTCATCTCCGTGACGTCTTCCACATCGAGCATCGAAGAAGCGTTCATGGGGCTGCTCCGGGATGAAGAGTCGCGTGGATTCCTCAGAGCGACGTGACAGAGTGAATTCGTTCGGCTCCTTCTGGGCCATAATGAGGGTGGACCTGGCGGGCGCCCTGCGGAGCAGGATAACCTACGGGTGGCTCATGGCAGCGGTATTCATCCAGGTCGTGAGGACGCTTGGTTCAGGGGGGACCGGGACGGTGTCGGCCGTGGTGTCCTCCGGGTTCTCGGACTTCATCTACATCTGGGCCCTGGTGATGATAGGACTGTCGGCCAGCTCCGTCTCCTCGGAAGCAGGAGAGCTTGCCGATTCCATCATGAGCAAGTCCATCACGAGGTTCGACTACATCCTCGCCAAGTTCACTTCAAGAATCACATACACCATCATCAGCTTCTCCATGGTGACGGCTGTGCTGGTGGGGCTCGGGTCGAGGCTCGAAGTCGGCGACTACAGTCTGCTCGGACTGTCGTCCGCGGTCCTTCTCGTGGCGCTTGCGCTGGTAATGCTGACGGCGCTGGGCGTAGGACTTAGCGTTGCCATGCCCAACACTGTCGCGGCGATCATCACTCTCCTGGTCTTGTGGTACTCCATGACGGTCCTTTTCCCGGTCGTCGGGCTCGGCGTGTTGTCGCCCGGGAACCTGCTGGAGAGGCTGCCAGATGTCGTCCGAGGAGCATGGAGTTGGGCGGAGTGGGAGGCCGTGGCCGGTTTCTCCGCGATTTCGGTGGCGTCGACGGTCCTAGCTTCGGTGTACTTCCATCTGAAAGACATCTGAAAGAGTGGCACCGCACTGCCTTGACAGAGGCCCCATGTTGCCTTCCGGAGCCCATCTATCCAAGGGACCCGCTATGCCAGCGCTTGCTTGACAGTCGGTCTGTCTGAGCTGCTTCACCGGTCTAGCCTCAGGAGCCGGCTTTTTCCTTCAGGGGGTCGTCCCCCAAAAGAAGCACCTCGGAACAATCTACCTGTGGATTGCAGCCCCGACGCAGCCCATGGCACTCTCCAGACGTCCTGGGACCCCAGGCGGGCAAAACATACCTAGCAGTAGGAGCCCGCCCTGGCGATGTACGTCAGACAGATAGCGGTAGGAACCATGCAGAACTTCGTGTACCTCCTAGCCGACAGGCCAGGGGGAGAGGGGCTGGTGGTGGACTCTGGTTGGGAGATCGACCCCCTGGTCGAGGCAGCGAAGGAGGCCGACGTCAAGGTCAAATTCGCCGTGGCCACCCACAGGCACTCTGACCATACCTCGTCTCTAGGAGAGCTGGCCGAATCCGTCGGGGCTAAGGTCGTGGCCCACCGCCGCTCCCCCATAGAGCACGACGTCTCCGTAGACGATGGTGACGTGCTCTCGTTGGGGGATGCAGAAGTGAAGGTCATCTATACCCCGGGCCACACCGAAGACAGCATCTGCCTCTACGACGGCGAGGACCTCTTCACCGGGGACACCCTGTTCATCGGCAACTGCGGCCGGACCGACCTCCCGGGCGGCTCCCCGGAGGAGCTGTTCAGGAGCCTGCACGACGTGATACTGAAGCTCCCGCCTGCGACCGTCATCTACCCCGGCCACGACTACGGGGACGTCCCCCACAGGAAGCTTGGGGAGGAGGCCGTGTCGAACCCGATCCTGGCGGTGAGAAGCTACGACCAGTTCGCTGGCATCCCCTAGACCGTCGTTACTTCTCCCGGGGCGCCCGCGCAGGTCGCCCTGAGGTCTTACGCCGGCCGGCGAAGACGCGGCCCGCTGGACAAGGGTTAAAGTCCGGCCAGGCCCGCTGCGTCAGGCACTTCATGAGCAAGACAGGCTCTTCGGCCTCTCCCGACATCAGGGCGCTCGAGGCACTGCCGTCAGGCGGAGAGGTCGCGCTGTTCTCCTGGGACAGGTGGGGCCCCGGGTCGCTCTTCATGATCGGGGCGTTCCTGGGCGGCGGCCTGATACTCTTCGCGCGCTGGATGGTCACCAGGGGGCTCCTTTCGCTCTCCGTCTCGCTGCTCTTCTTCGTCGGCGCCGGGATCTTCGTGGTCGTCAAGGCTTCAGAGACCATCGAGCGCGTCCAGTTCGGGGGGTACGACCCCGTCGGAAAAGAAGGGGCGGTGACCGCGAGGAGGGGAGACGGCAGGACGTTCTCCGTGAGGGTGGACGGCCTCGAGTGGTCTGCGAGATGCAAGGGGCAGCTCGCCATAGGGGACGAGGTCATAGTCTTGCGCAAAGACGGGCTGCACCTGGTGGTCGAGAAGAGGCCGCCCTCGACCCGGGACTGATCCAGCCATGCACCTGTTCCTGGGGAAGCGGGTGGTGCTCATCCACGACAAGGGAAGCGACCCTTCGCAGAACCTGGCGCGGGAGGATGAGCTCTTCAGGCTGGTGGGGGCCTCAGAGCACCCGGAGGCGGTGAGGTTCTGGACCAACTCGGAGTGCCTCGTAAGAGGGAAGGCGAGGAACGCGCGGTACGGGTGGTACCGCGAAGGGCTCGCGGATGAGCTGGGCGTGAGGGTGCTGCAAAGGGAGACGGGCGGAGGGGTGGTCTACCACGACCTGGGGAACCTGAACTGGAGCGTCCTCGCCCGGTCGGAGGGGGTCTTCCACTCCCCGGCGAAGCTCTTCGGCGACGCCTCGCGATACATGGTGGAAGCCCTCGGGCGGCTCGGGGTCGGAGCGAAGTTCTCCCCTCCGAACAGGATTGACGTGGAGGGCCGCAAGGTGTCAGGGCTGGCCGCGAGGTCGACTTCGCGCGCCGTCCTGGTCCATGGGACGCTACTCCTTGCCGCTGACCTGGAGAGGCTGAACAGGCTCTGTGTCCCGCCTGAAGGGTGCCCGCCGGTGGCAAACCTCAGCCGGTGGGTCGAAGGCATCGGGGCACCCGCGGTCGTGGCCGCCTTCGCAGAGGCCATGGAGGCGTCCGGGCTGGAGGTGCTTTCACCGGACGAGCGGTCTCCCGGCCGTCAAAGGCTTACAAACTGAGGCCGGCCGAAACCGTCTGGGTTGGACCAAGCGCCGGCGGCACCGGGAGGCGGATGGCTCACAAGGGACGTTCTGCTCCTCTCCCTGTCGGCGTGTTTCGCCGACATGGGGTATCAGGCGGTCACGGCGGTCTTCCCGCTTCTCATCGTCATCCAGCTCGGTGAGCCGGCCTACGTGTATGGGCTCCTCCTGGCTCTCAGCTTCGGCGTCGGCTCCCTCTTCTCCCTCGCCGGTGGGAAGCTCGGGGACAGGCACAGCAAGAAGGCGGTCTCCCTCGCCGGGAACCTGCTGATACCGCTGATGTCCGTCAGCGTGCTCTTTCCCAACGTCTTCCTCGTCGGCGCTTTCTTCGTGTTCGGGTGGTGGGCCAGATACTTTCGAACGCCCGCCAGGAGGGCATGGCTGGTCGAGGTCTCGGACCCTGCCCACAGGTCGAGGGTCTTCGGGTTCCTGCACGCCCTTGACGTGGGCGGGGGGCTGGTCGCGGTGGTCTACTCCATCGTTCTCGTCCTCCTGGGTGCGCCCCTGGACGACATCGTCCTCGTGACTGCGATACCCATACTGTTCTCCAGTCTGGCCCTCGCCCTTGCGAAGACGAAGCCCCACCCGGGGTTCCTGGCCGCGGGCTCCGAAGCCAGGAAGGAGGTTCCGCGGAGCGACGAAAGCCGGGAGAAGGAGAACAGGTTCGTGTTCAGATGGCTCCTGGTCTCTGCGACCCTGTTCGGATTCAGCTACTATGCCCTGGGGTTCCCCATAATCACGGTGGCCCAGACCCAGGGGGGCGCGGTGTTTGGCATCGCCACCTTCGGCGTCTACCTCGGCGTGTCGGCGGGCGCAGGCTACCTTCTCGGCTCGGTCCGCTCCCGCCGGCCGCTCAGGACGCTCTGGACCTTTGGGTACCTCCTGGCCGCCCTGTCGTCCCTGGTCATCGGGGCGTCCTACGCGCTGCACTACGGCCTCGCGCTGTATTACCTCGGCGCGGCAGGGCTGGGATTCGCGACGGGGTCCGTGGAGACGTTCGAGCCTGTCCTGACTTCCACCCTGACCAAGGCTGGCAAGCTCTCGAGCGGCCTGGGGCGGCTGAGCTCGAGCAGGGCCCTCGGGCTCTTCGTATCCAACCTGGTGATGGGAGCCATCTTCACATTCAGCCAGTTCGGTTCCTATGCCTATGCGGCGGCTCTCGCAGTGTGCGCGGCTGTCATCCTGCTAGCCGTAGAGCGGAGGACCAAGGTCCGGTAGCCCCGGGGCCCGCGCTACTGGAGGTCCGAAAGCCTGGCGGCGGCGAGCGGTATCGTCATTTCGTCCCGCATGAGCCCTCCGTGGTGCCCCCTCAGGTCCAGGGCGCCGCCCCCTGCGTACCTGTACCACACCGTCCTGTTGCCGTGGGGGAGGATCATCAGGTCCCCGACCCGCCTGCGGAACCTCCTGCTCGGCCTGTTGATGCCGAAGAGCCCTTCGCGGATCGCCTCCTCGGTCTCCAGCACCGTGGCGACCCCTTCGAGCCTCTCCTGCAGGTAGGCCTTCGTCTCTTCGACCCTGCCTTCCTCGATCGCCAGGTAGGCGTCTCTGGCGCTCCCCCAGGGGAGGATGGGCTTCCCCCGCGAGTTCTTCCTGAGGTTCCTGTTCAGCCTCCCCCAGCGGTTCATGTAGAGCGTTTTCTCTGGTTCGATGGCGAGCTGGCCATGGTCGGCGGTCAGGATGACGAGGGTCCGCTTCGCCGCTTCCCTGTCGAGCCTGTCCAGAAATCCCTCCTTGAGGGCGTGCGATATCAGGGACGCCTCGACCCGAGCTTCATCTGTTCCAGGGCCGTAGATGTGCTCGATGGTGTCGACGAAGCTCCAGTATGCATAGACGAGGTTCTTTCCCCGCGCCTTCTCTATGTGCCGCCTCAGGGACACGGACAGGTCGGACGCCGTGGCGTAGGGCGTCACTGCGCTCCCTTCCCTCGAGACTTTGGTGTAGACCGTGTTTGCCAGCCCCCGGCCTATGAACGACATGCAGTCGACGGTTCCCCGGACCTGCTGGAAGATCGTGGCGTCGTCGACCAGGGTCCTCGCTGGCAGGACCCCCTTCAGAGTGTCCCTGCCGTGCTCCCCCACCCTGGTGAAGGGAAGGGTGACGATTATGTCCCCCAGCTCTTCCATGTAGACGTACCACTCGGGGAGCCCGTGCTCCTGGGGCGTCAGCCCCGTGCTTACGCTCGTGACGGCCGCGGCCGTGGTCGACGGGAAGACGGTGGTTATCGGCCTGACGCTCCCTTTTCTTGAGAGGGCGCCGAAGAATCCCGTCTCAGGCTTCCGCAGCCATTCGTTCATACCCAGGCCGTCGCAGAGGATCAGGACCACGTTCTCCACGCCCGAGGTCTCGACCTCCCCCAGGGCGTCCCTGGGAAGGACAGGCCTGCCTGGCTGCTGGCCCAGGATGGCCATGGCGGTGGAGGGGACGTTGGAGAGGCAGTACCCTGCGTAGTCTGGCCTGACCGAGCCGGGCGGGAGCATCGTCTGGAGGCGCCCCTCCTTGTCAGATATGGGTTTGTGAGGGCCCCAGCGTCGCTGAGCCCCCCGGGGAGGCGCGCCCGAGCGCTGCAGGTTCTGCCTGTTGGGACGCTCCGGAAGGCTGTCCGCAGGATTTTTACATGGCGCTCTCTGAGCTGCAAGAATGCTCAAAATTGGAGACAGTGCGCCGAAGTTCACGCTCTACGATGCGGACAGGAAGCTGAGAGAGTCAAGTGAGTTCCTGGTCCAGGGCAAGAAGACGATCGTCGCTTTCTATCCTGGCGCGTTCTCAGGGATATGCACCAAGGAGATGTGCGAACTCAGCGACATGAACGTAGAGCTTCAGAAGCTGGGCGTGACGGTGGTCGGGATTTCGGTGGATTCCCCCTTCGCCAACAAGGCCTTCGCCGACAAGTACGGCCTGAAATTCCCCCTCCTCAGCGACTACAAGCGGGAAGCGGTCAAGGAATACGACGTGGCATGGACAGGCCTGGCCGGGATGGAGGGGTTCGAAAGTTCGAATCGCGCTGTCTTCGTGGTAGACGGGTCGGGGAAGATCGGGTACGTCTGGGTTGGAGAGAACCCGGGGGCCTATCCCGACTTCGAAGCCATAAGAAAGGCGCTCTAGCTCAGCCGCACCAGGCCCTGGCCGCGTTTCACCGCGTCCCCTTCCTTCACGAGGACTTCGGCGACCTCGCCGTCGCGGTCTGCTCTGATGGCCACCTCCATCTTCATGGACTCGATCATCACCATGGGGTCCCCCAGCTTCACCTCCTCCCCCTCTTTCACGAGGGTGCCGGTCACCCTCCCTGGCATGGGCGCTGAGATGATGCCTGCGACCTTGGGAGGCGGGAGGGAGCCCGAGGCCCTTTGTTCAACGGTCGAGGCCCTGGGACGGTACACGAGGCGCTCTCCCCCGATCACCAGTTCCACCCGCTGGGGGCTCGCATCGACCACGGTCACGGGGATGGGCTTGTTGGAGAACTCCACCACGAAGGAGTTCGGGGTGGCCCCCTGCTTCAGCCTCAGCCTGTAGTCCCGGTTGGAGACCGTCGCCTCGAAGTCCTCTCCTGACTTCACGACGTCGACCGAGAACTGGCCCCCGTCGCTGCTCAGTTCATAGCGAGTCAGAGTGCCTGGCCTCCTGGAACCCCCGGCGCTTGGCCGGACTGGATGCGCTGCTCTGGGACCGCCTGGGTCCGGCCCCCGACTCCAGCAGCGCGGCCGCTATGACAGCTCCCTGCCTTGCCAGGTCAGCCCTGGCGGCTGCCGCCTGTTCTGAGAAAGACTCCAGTATCCTGTTCTCCTGGAGGAACTCGACGCTGAGGTTCCACTTCGCGAACTCCTCGTGCGCCAGTATGAACCTCTGCAGGGCGATCGTGGTCTTTGGGCCGTCTATCTCGAACTCCGAGAGCGCGAGCGCCATCCTCTTCCTGGCGTCCTCGAGGTCAGCCCCTCTGACCACGAGCTTTGCCAGGAGGGAGTCGTAGTACTCGGGGACGACGTACCCCTGGTACAGCGCGGTGTCGATCCTGACGCCGGCCCCCCCTGGGAAGAACAGCCTCTCGACCCTCCCGCTGGACGGGGCGAAGCCTGACTCCGGGTCCTCCGCGTTTATCCGGCACTGTATCGCGGCCCCTTTGAGCTCGACGTCGTCCTGCCCATAGTCGATCCCTTCCCCGGCCGCTATCTCCAGCTGCTCCTTCACCAGATCCACCCCGGCCCTCATCTCTGTGATCGGGTGCTCCACCTGGAGGCGGGAGTTGACCTCGATGAAGTAGAAGTTCTGGTCCGCGTCCATGAGGAACTCGACGGTCCCCACGTTCTCGTAGTTCAGGGCCTTCGCCAGCCTGACCGCGTAGTCCGCCACGCGCATCCTTGCCAGCTCGTCGAGGCCAGGCGCAGGAGTGACCTCGAGCAGCTTCTGGTGCCTCCTCTGTATGCTGCACTCCCTTTCGCCCAGGTGGATGACCTTCCCCTTTCCGTCGGAGACTATCTGCACCTCGATGTGCCTGGCCGGCTTCACCAGCTTCTCGACGAACAGCCCTGTCTTCCCGAGAGAGCGCTTCATCTCCGTGGTGGCCAGCCTGAAGGCCTGGAGGGCCTGCCTGTCGTCGGAAGCCTCCCTGATCCCCCTCCCTCCGCCTCCGAAGGCGGCCTTCAGGAGGACGGGGTAGCCGAGCTCCCGGGCAGCCTCCAGGACCCCCTCGGGCGTGTAGAACACCGACCCGCCCCCCTCTATCACCGGGACCCCGGCCTTCTTGGCGATCCTCTTGCAGTCGACCTTGTTCCCCGCGATGACCAAGGTCCTGGCCTTCGGCCCCACGAATTTGATCCCGGCCTGGCGGCACTTCTCGGCGAGGTTCCAGTTCTCCGAGACGAAGCCGTATCCGGGATGAAGGGCGTCGGCGCCCACGTCAGACGCGGTCTGGACCAGCTTGTCGATGTTCAGGTAGCTGTCTCCGGGGTCGGCAGAGCCTATGCGGACCGCCCTGTCGGCGAGCTTGACGTGGAGAGCTTCGGCGTCTACGTCCGAATAGATGGCGACTGTTTTGACCCCGAGGAGCTTGCAGGTCCTGATTATCCGGACCGCTATCTCTCCGCGGTTGGCTATCAGTACGGTGTCGAACAAGCGAGTGTCACAGCTGGATGTTGCCGTGCTTCTTTGGGGGCCTGAACTCGCTCTTGTTCGCCAGCGACTCGAAGGCTGAGATCAGCTTGGTCCTAGTCAACGACGGTGGTATCACCTCGTCGATGATCCCCCTGCTCGCCGCGACGTAGGGGTTGGCGAACTTCTGCCTGTATTCCGATGCCAGCTGCTTCCTGAGGGAGTCGGGGTCGGACGACGCCTCTATCTCCTTCCTGTAGATGATGTTGGTCGCCCCCTCCGGGCCCATGACGGCGACCTCGGCCCCGGGCCAGGCGTAGTTGATGTCGGCCTTGCTGTACTTCGACCCCATGGCGCAGTAGGCGCCGCCGTAGGCCTTCTTCACGATCAGCGTCACCTTGGGGACCGTCGCCTCGCAGTAGGCGTAGAGGAGCTTGCAGCCGTGGCGTATCAGGCCCCTCTGCTCCTGGTCGGTCCCCGGGAGGTAGCCTGGGACGTCGACGAGGGTGAGTATGGGGATGTTGAACGCGTCGCAGAAGCGGACGAACCTCGCAGCCTTGTCCGAGCTGTCCACGTCGAGGGCGCCGCCGAGGACGAGGGGCTGGTTGGCCACGACCCCAACGCTGCTCCCCGCGACCCGGCCGAAGCCGACCACGATGTTCTGCGCCCAGCCGGCGTGGACCTCCATGAAGCCTTCTCCATCCAGGACCCTGTCGATAATCTTCCGGACGTCGTAGGCCTTGTATGGCTCGGCGGGGGCGAGGGCGTCCAGCTCGTGGTCTGGCTCGGCGGGACCCTTCCACTCGACGGCGGGCGGGGACTCCGTGTTGTTCTGGGGCAGATAGGAGAGCAGGGCCCTGATGGACGCGAGGCACGCCTTCTCGCTGTCATGCACGAAGTGGGCCACTCCGCTCTGGGTCGAGTGGACCATGGCCCCGCCGAGGTCCTCGAAGGTCACTGTCTCGCCCAGGGCTGCCTTCACCACGTCAGGCCCTGTCACGAACATCTGGCCCTTTCCGCTCACCATGAAGATGAAGTCGGTCATGGCAGGGGAGTAGACCGCGGCCCCGGCGCTCGGCCCCATCACTGCGCTGATCTGGGGTATGACCCCCGAGGCCAGGGTGTTCCTGAAGAACATCTCGCTCACCCCTGCGAGGCTGGAGACGCCCTCCTGGATCCTGGCGCCGCCTGAGTCGTTCAGGCCGATGACAGGAGCGCCGTTCTTCAGGGCGAGGTCCATGACTTTGGTCACCTTCTTCATGAGCGCCTCTCCCAGCGAGCCTCCGAAGACTGTGAAGTCGTGGGCATAGACGTAGACGAGCCGCCCGTCTATCTTCCCGTAGCCGGTGACGACGCCGTCTCCGAGGGGGTGCGACTTGTCCAACCCGAGGTCGGTGGAGCGATGGGTGACGAACTTGTCCAGCTCGTTGAATGTGCCCTGGTCGACGAGGAGGTCTATCCGCTCACGTGCGGTCAGCTTCCCCTTCTTGTGCTGGTCGTCGACCTTCTTCTGACCGCCCCCGAGCTCGGCGGCGTGGTTCATCTCGTCGAGGGTTCTTTCGGTGCCGCTCAATTCTGGTTCTCTTCCGCTCGGCTGTTAAAAGGGTGGAGCCTGTGAGACGCGAGAATCCGGCTCCCGTAGCCGATTGACGAACCGCTAGCCTCTCTCCCGGAGCCACTCGAGGTCTGCAGCGCTGACTGCGACCGACTCCCCTTCGAGGGAGACGACCAGGTTACCCTCTGCGTCGATGTCCTCGGCGACGCATGTAAACGGGTTTTCGCCCGTTTTCAGCTTGATTGAGACCTCCTTGCCGATGGTCCCGACATGACGTGACCACTCTTCCAGCAGGTCCTCGCCTGACCTCCAGCGGTCATACAAGGTCGAGAACGAGTCGAGGATGGAGCCCATGACTTCCGGGATTGAGACCTCCTTGCCCAGCTCCCGGGCGAGGCTGGTGGACTCTGCCTCGAGTCCTGTCATCGCGGAGAGAGGCGCGTTGCAGTTCACGCCGACCCCGACCAGGACCCAGTCCACTGCGGCTCCGTGCGACGCTGCCTCGGCGATCACCCCGCCGACCTTCCTGGCCCCCACGGTGACGTCATTCGGCCACCTGATCTTCGAAGCAAGGCCTGTAGTTCTTTTGACCCCGTCTACCGTCGCTGCCGCTGCGACCAGGGCGACGAGCTCGGGGCGGGAGAGCCCGGCTGGGCGGAGTACGAAAGACATGTACAAGCCGCCCGCAGGAGAGACCCAGGTCCTCCCCATGCGGCCTGTCCCAGATGTCTGGGTCCTGGCCACTATGACAGTGCCCTCAGGAGCGCCCTGGGCGGCGCGCTCCCTGGCCACCTGCTGCGTGGAGCCCACGGAGTCGAGCTCTGTGAACGACCAGTGAACCACAGCTACCGGCGGAGCTGCGCTCCGATATGCTTTGTGCCTGATTCGGAAGGGAACGACTTAAGACATAAAGACGGTCGGGCGCCCTGCCGCACCCTGTGGCCCTGGTGGTGCAGCTTGGTTAGCATTGGAGGCTGTGGACCTCTCGATCGTGGGTTCAAATCCCACCCAGGGCCCGCCTTCACTAAGGAAGCAGACCTGCTTTTGGCAGACCCGCTACCGTCTCGTTGGTGCGGACTACCTCGTCGAGGAAGCTCCTGACGAGTTTGGACTCTTCCTCGATCTCCAGGAGAAACGCGTCATGCCCGTAGTCTGACTGGATCTCGTGGTAGGTCACGTCTACCCCAGCCGACGTGCATGCCTCCGCAATCTCCCGCGACTGGCGGGTGGGATACAGCCAGTCGGACTTGAAGGCCAGCACCATGACCTTTGCCTTGAGGCCTAGGAAGGCAGGCGGGCCACCTCTGGGCCCTGACACGTCGAAGCGGTCCATGGCCTTTGTGATGTAGAGGTACGAGTTGGCGTCGAACCTTTTGACGAAGTTGCGCCCCCTATACTCGAGATACCCTTCCACCTCGAATTCGGGGCTGAACTTCCCCGGCCCGCCGGCGCCCACCAGGCGCCTGCCGAACTTCTCCTCCATCGACGCGTCGCTCATATAGGTTATGTGGCCTATCATCCTCGCTACGGCCAGGCCCCTCGCAGGCGGGTCGCGGGGGTGGTACTTCCCGCCCTTCCAGTCGGGGTCCGACATGATTGCCCGGCGGCCCACCTCGCCGAGTGCTATCTGCTGCGGCGAGTGCCTGAGCGTCGTCGCTATGGGGACGGCAGAGCGTATCCTCTCAGGGTAGGAAGCCATCCACTGCAGGGCCTGCATCCCGCCGCTCGAACCTCCTATGACCGAAAGGAGCCTCTCTATGCCGAGGTGGTCGACCAGGTGGCGCTGCGCGTCCACCATGTCCTTTATCGATACAGAGGGGAAGTCCGACCCGTAGGGACGTCCTGTGCCTGGATCGGCTGAGGAGGGCCCTGTGGAGCCTCTGCAGCCTCCGAGCACGTTGGAGCAGATCACGAAATATCTGTCCGTGTCGAGCGCCTTGCCAGGCCCTATCATCGCGTCCCACCAGCCTGTGTCGTTGTCCCCCCGGCGTATCCCGGCCGCGTGTGCGTCCCCTGAAAGCGCGTGGAGGACCAGGATGGCGTTTGACCTGTCCCGGTTCAGCCGGCCGTAGGTCTCGTAGGCCAGGACTATGGGACCCAGGCGCTCGCCGCTCTCAAGCGCCATCTCGTGAGGGGACCGGGCGAATGTGTAGTAGTTTGTGTCCACGACCCCCACTTCGCTCCCGCCGGCCATGGTTCAGCTCCTCAAGCTCGGAAGAAGCAGTCGGGCGGCGCGGCGGCGGCTCGCTCTCGGGGTTCGCGTGCGCTTCATCCCACCGCGGCCTTCAGAGCCTGGTCCAGGTCGTCCCTGATGTCCTCGAAGTCCTCCAGCCCGACTGAAAGGCGGATGTAGTCGTCAGTCACCCCCGCCTCGGCCTGCTCCTCTCTGGTCAGCTGCTGGTGGGTGGTCGACGCAGGGTGGATCACGAGGGTCTTGCTGTCCCCGATGTTCGCAAGGTGCGAGATGAGCCTCACTGAGTTGATGAACTTCTTCCCGTTCTCCAGCCCGCCCTTTATCCCGAAGCCCACGAGGCCGCCGTAGCCGCCTTTGAGGTACTTCGTCGCCAGAGCGTGGCTCGGATGCTCCTCCAGGCCCGGATAGTTGACCCAGGCGACCGCGGGGTGTCCCTTCAGGAACTTCGCGACCCTCTGGGCGTTCTGGGAGTGCCTCTCCTGCCTCAGAGGCAGGGTCTCCAGCCCCTGGAGGAAGAGAAACGCGTTGAACGGGCTCAGGCAGGCCCCGATGTCCCTGAGCAGTTGGACCCGGGCTTTGGTGATGAACGCGATGTTGCCCAGCCCTGGCACGTTTCCGAAGGACTCCCAGTACCTGATTCCGTGGTAGCTGCGGTCCGGCTCTGTGAACTCCGGGAACTTCCCGTTTCCCCAGTCGAACTTGCCGCCGTCGACGATCACCCCCCCTATCGACGTGCCGTGCCCGCCGATCCACTTCGTGGCCGACGTCGTCAGTATGTCCGCCCCGTAGTCGAGGGGCCTGACCAGGCCGATGCCGACGGTGTTGTCGACGACCAGCGGGACCCCCGCCCCGTGCGCCAGGGACGCCAGCCCTTCGAAGTCTGGCACGTCCAGCTTAGGGTTGCCGACAGTCTCCGCATACACGGCCCTGGTCCTGGCGGTGATGGCGTCTCTGAAAGCGTCGAGCCTTGTCGAGTCGACGAACCTCACCTTTCTGCCCAGCTTCGGGAACGTGTAGTGGAACAGCTCGTAGGTCCCCCCGTAGAGGTTGTTCGCCGAGACGATCTCGTCCCCCACCTGGGTGATCGCCAGGAGCGCCAGGGTCTCCGCAGCCTGGCCCGAGGCGGTCGCAAGGGCCCCGGTCCCTCCTTCAATGGCGGCCACCCTCCTCTCGAAGGCGTCGTTCGTCGGGTTCATTATCCGGGTGTAGATGTTCCCGGATTCCTTGAGGGCGAAGAGGCCCGCCGCCTG